>DASVSE010000346.1:0-12029 GCA_036388235.1 Rubricoccaceae bacterium
CGCGCGCGAAGCGGGCGTCCAGAAGCCAGACCTGCGTCAACGACAAACGCCCAGACCCTCGCGTAGGGGGCCTGAGCGCTTGTTTCGAGGTGCCCGAGACTGGAATCGAACCAGCACTCCCGTAAGGG
This sequence comes from Rubricoccaceae bacterium, assembly GCA_036388235.1. GTDB lineage: Bacteria > Bacteroidota > Rhodothermia > Rhodothermales > Rubricoccaceae > DASVSE01. Next base: position 129 of record DASVSE010000346.1, read on the forward strand.
AACACGTCCCTGAAACGTGCGCGTCTACCAATTCCGCCACTCGGGCGAGTGGACTGCGAAAGTAGCCCACCGCCTGCCGCCCGGCCACGCCCTGCAGACTCTCCACGCCTTTTGCACCCGCCACCAGCGGCGTGCTATCGTCCCGCACACCGCCGTCGCCGCTATGCTCCGCCCGCTCGTCGCCCTTCTCCTGCTCACGGTTACCAGCGCCTCGGCGCAACGCCCGCGCCCGTACCCCGTGTTCACGCCCCCCGACGTCCAACGTGCCATCGACGCCGGCACGCGGACGCCCGACGGACGCCCCGGCCCACGGTATTGGCAGAACAGCGCAGCCTATACGCTCAATGCCCGGCTCGATGTGACCACGATGACGCTTGCGGCCCGCGGGACGATCGTGTACCGAAACGCCTCGCCGGACACCCTCGCTTTCCTCGTCCTCTCGCTGCGTCAGAACATCCACGCGCCCGGCGTGCCGCGCAACCGCCCCGTTGCTGTCATGGGCGGCCTGACGCTGCGCCGCCTCGCCGTCGATGGCCGCGACGTCGCCGAGACGGGCGCGCTCCCCGAGCCCGGCCAGTACCGCATCGACGGGACCGTCCTGACGCTCCATCCCGCCGCGCCCGTCCTCCCCGGCGCGACGGTGACGCTCGCTGTCGAGTGGTCGTACCCGGTCCCGCCGCATACCGGCGCGTTCCGGCAGGGCCAGGACGGCGAGGTCGTGTACATCGGCTACTGGTACCCGCAGATGGCCGTCTACGACGACATCGGCGGGTGGAATACGGACCCGTATCTCGGCATGGGTGAGCACTACATGGGCTACGCCGACTACGACGTCGCGCTCGACGTGCCTGCGGGCTGGCTCGTCCGCGGCGCGGGCCGGCTCGTCAACCCCGACGAGGTGCTCACGGCCGAGACACAGCGCCGCCTCGCGCAGGCGATGGAGACGGATGCCGTCGTGCACGTCGTCACCGAGGCCGAGCGCGGCCGGGCGACGCTTGCCCAGCCCGACGGCCGGGCCGTCTGGCGCTGGCGCGCCGAGAACGTCCGCGATTTCGCCCTCTCGACGAGCGCCGCCTACGTGTGGGACGCGACGCACGCCGTCGTGGACCAGACCGGCGGCATCCAGCCCGGGGCGCCCACGCGCGTCGAGATCCACACGCTCTACCGGCCGGGCACGGCCTCGTGGGAGCGCTCGGCCGAGTTCGAGCGGGCAAGCATCGAGCACCTCTCGCGCCTCGTCATGCCATACCCGTACCCGGCCATGACGGCCGTTGAGGGGCTCATCTCGGGCGGGATGGAGTACCCGATGATGACGCTCGTCGGCGGGCCGCGCACAGACCAGTCGCTCTTCTCGGTGATCTACCACGAGACGGGCCACATGTGGTTTCCGATGATCGTCGGGTCTAACGAGACGACCTTCACGTGGATGGACGAGGGCCTGACGAGCTACAACCAGAACTGGGGCATCACGGACTTTTTCGACGGCTCGGCCCCCAACCGCCCGCGCGTCGACGCGTGGGCGCGAGGCCGGCAGGCGCATTTCCGCCTCGCCGGGACGGGCGAGGCCGTCGAGCCGATGCGCCACAACGACCGCTTCCCCATCGGCGGCGGGTCGCCGCAGGTCGATCCGGTCGGCGGGTCGGCCCGAACCATCGCGTCCTACTCTACGCCGGCCGTGATGCTGCACGCGCTCGAAGGGCTCGTCGGACGCGACCGCTTTCTCGCGGCCTACCGCGACTACGCGCGCACGTGGGCCTTCAAGCACCCGACGCCCTACGACCTGTTCGGTCGCCTCGAGGCCGGCCTTGGCGAGGACCTCGACTGGCTCTGGACGCCGACGCTCTTCGAGACGTGGACCGTCGACCACGCCGTTGGGGCCGTCACGTCGGCGCCCGACGGTGTCCGCGTCGCCGTCCGCGACGAGGCGCTTGCGCCGTTCCCCGCTGCCGTCACGCTGACCTACGCTGACGGCCGGACCGAGCGCCGGACGGTCCCAGTCGAGACGTGGCTCGGCGGCGCGACCGAGGCGGCACTGACGTTCCCCGCCGGCACGCCCGCGCGCGTCGAAATCGACGGCGTCCTGGACATCGACCTCGCGGACAACGTCTGGGAAGCTGTGGATTGACCGCGGCCGGTGAAGCCGCTCATCCCAGCAGAAGGTTGACGGCCGCGACGAACACGACGGCCGCCGTCACGCGGCGGACCACGCCGGGCGACCACCGCCGCGCGCCGAGGCGGCTCCCGATCTGGCCGCCCGCGATGACGGCAAGTGCGAGCGGCCAGAACCGGGCCACGTCGAGCCCGCCCAGGGCCGCCGCTTTCCCGGCCAGACCGGCCGCCGAGTTGACGAGGATGAACCCGCTCGCCGTCGCGGCGATCTGCTTCGGTGTGCCCCAGCCGAGCGCGTACAGCACAGGCGCCAGGAAGATGCCGCCGCCGATGCCCACGACGCCGGCGAGGCCGCCGAGAAGGGCTCCGGCGGCCGCCCCCCCGCCCCACAGCCGCCCCGCCGGGATCGCCTCGACGGGCACGGTCTCGCGCTGCCGGACCCGCACGGCGAGTGCGAGGGCTGCGAGCGCCAGCGACACGCCGGTCACGACGCGCAGCGCCTCGGCCGGCACATGGGCCGCCCCACCGAGGGCCGCCGCTGGAACGGACGTGAGGAGAAAGGGCGCGAGAAGGCGCAGCCGAACGTGCCCCGCCCGGGCAAAGTGCCAGCTTCCGCCGGTCACGACGACGAGGTTGCACACGAGCGCGACCGTCGGCACGTCGGCCGCCGGCCAGCCCCACAGCGTGAGCAGCGCGAGGTAGGCCGAGCCGCCTCCGAAGCCAACCGAGGCATAGACGAGTGCGGCACCGAAAAAGAGTGCTGCCAGCACGAGCGTCGCAGCCGTCACGGGTCCGAACGGTGCGAGGCCAAGCCTTCTACCTCTGGCGCTCCGACCCACTCGGCTGGGCCGTCGGCGTAGTGCTCGCGCTTCCAGATCGGCACGCGTGCCTTGACGGCGTCGAGCGTCCAGCGGCACGCCTCGAAGGCGGCGTCGCGGTGCGCCGCTGCGGCACCGACCCAGACCGCCGTCTCGCCGAGGGAGAGATGGCCCGTCCGGTGGACAACGTGCACGGCCTCGACGCGGAAGCGGTCCTGGGCCTCGCCGGTGATCCGCGCGCCCTCGCGACGCGCGAGCGCTGCGTACGCGTGGTACTCCAGCGCCTGCACGGCCCGGCCGTCGGCATGGTCTCGGACGACGCCTTCGAACGTGACGATGCCGCCCGACGCCCCGGACGGTGCGGCGGCGAGGAGGGCTGCGCGACAGGCAGTGGCGTCGAGCGAGACGTCGGAGAGGGCGAAGCTCATCCGCCTGCCGAAGGGGCGAGAAAGACGACTGTATCACCGTCGGAGAGAAGTGCGTCCCACGCTGCCAAGTCGTCGTTGATGGCAACGCGCGCCCACGTCTGAGGCGACGGGGCGACGCCGCGGGCACTGCTGAACAGCTCGTCGAACAGATCGCGGGGCGTCTCGGCGTGCGTCTCCACGGACTCGGCGTCGCGGCCTCGCGCGTCCCGGAAGACGGAGAAGTGGGCAAGGTGGAGGCGCTTCGTCACAGGGCGAGCGTGGCCAGAACAGCGGCCCGGTCGGCGGGCGTGTTGGCGTTGGTGAGCGCACGTGGATCGGGTGCCTCAACCAGGGCAACGCCTTCAGAGCTGGCACCGTCACGGTCGGCGTCGAGCAGGAAGCGACGCGGGCAGGACTGCCCGGCGAGAGCGGCTGCGAGCAGACCTGCCTGTGCCCGGGGCTCCCAGACTGCGCACAGCGGCTCGGGTGAGCCGTCGCGCGGACTCCGAAAGGCGGTCGCAAGGCAGCTCGCGTCGCGCTCCTGAACGAGGATTGCGAGCGTCTCGGCGTTCAGAAGCGGCAGATCGCAGGCGACGACGAGCAGCGCCGCGTCGGGATAGGCGGCGAGGGCTGAGAGGATGCCCGCCGACGGGCCGCGGACCGGGACGGAATCGAGCACGACGGGCAGGTCCGGCAGTCCTGGCACGGGCGCGGCCGCGGACACGGCGACGCGCTCGCAGACGGCTGCCAGCAGCCGGGCCATTCGGAGGGCCTGCGGCTCGCCGTGGTAGTCGAGTGCCCACTTAGGAGCGCCCATGCGGCGGCTCTGTCCCCCGACGAGGACGAGTCCGACGAGGGGCGGGAGCACGCTCGCTTCGGCGCGCACCGGCATGCGGAGCATGGGGCTACTCGGAGACATCGCGCGATCCGCCAGTCTTGGAAACGAGCCGTGTCTCGGAGATGACGAGGTCGTGCGAGACCCCCTTGCACATGTCGTACACGGCGAGCGCCGCGCCGTAGACGCCTGCGAGCGCCTCCATCTCGACGCCCGTCCGTCCGATGGTCGACACCTCGCACTCAATGGTGACCGTGCTCCGGCCGTCCACGGCGGGCGCGCCGAGGCTGATGTCGAAGCGGCAGCGGTCGAGCGCAAGCGGGTGACAGAGCAGAATGAGGTCGCTCGCTTTTTTGGCAGCCTGCGTACCCGTCAGCACGGCCGTATGGAAGACAGGCCCTTTGGGACCGCGGATCTCATCGCCGTCGAACAAGGCCGCAACGGCCGGAGGGAGCACGACGAGCGCCCGAGCGCGCGCTGTTCGCCGTGTCGGCGCTTTGTCGCCAACGTCCACCATGGCGGGCCGGCCGGAGCCGTCGATGTGCGTGAGCATAGAGAGTGGAGTTGGAGGCGCACCTAGCCGCCGATCTCATACATCGGCTGTGCGATCTCAGGCAGTCGCCCTGTGGGCTTCATCGGGAGCACGGCGGAGAGGACATCGGCATACTCGTGATGCGGAACGCCTACCAGACTGACGCCGGCTTCGGACATCAGGCAGGCCCGGAGCATCCCGCGCGGAGACAGCCGAAGACGGGAGCATGTTGCACAAAACGGACGGCTCTCGGAAGCAATGAAGCCGACTTCGGCGCCGTGCTCCGTGCGGAAGGAGAACGCTGTTGCGTCGGCCTCGGCCGAGACCGGTGTGAGCGTGTGGTGCTCCGCGATCCGTGCAAGCGTCTCCGAGGCCGGCACGAACAGGCTCTCGTGCTGTGCCCGCTCCGGCCCGATCTTCATGTACTCGAGAAAGCGGACCGGAATGCCGTAGGCGGCCGAGAACGCGACAAAGTCTTCAACCTCGGCATCGTTCGCGCCTCGGATCACGACGGCGTTGACCTTGACCTTGAAGTCCATCTCCCGCGCCCGGAGCACGGACCGGAGCACGCGGTCGAAAAACGGCGTCCGTGTGACCGAGGCGAACGTCGCCGGGCGGAGGCTGTCCAGGCTGACGTTGAGGCTCGTGCACCCGATGTCGCCCAGAAAGTCCAAGTGCGCGTCGAGGCCGAACCCGTTCGTCGTCAGCCCGAGGCGGTGGAGCGGGAGCACGGCAAGGCCTGCCGCAATCGCCCGGAACTCGCGGCGGACGAGCGGCTCGCCGCCGGTCATCCGCACCTCGCCGATGCCCTCGGCGACGAGCCCGCCGACCATCCCGACAAGCACGTTGGGCGGGAGCAGTGTCTCGGACGGCGCGAAGCGGACGCCGAGGGGCATGCAGTACGTGCAGCGGAAGTTGCAGACGTCCGTCAGCGACACGCGGAGCTTGCGGATCCGGCGCCCGTGCGGGTCGGTGAGGACGGGAAGCAGCTCCATCGGGGCGGGCACGCCGGGGCGGGTCAGGTCGGTCTCCACGGGAAGAACGGCGCCGAGGCAGCCGTCGTGCCAAGCGCAAGCTCGGCGACGCCGTCGGTCGGCAGCAGGGAGACAAGATCGCCCGAGCCGCCGGTCCGGACCGCCTCGGCGTGGCCGCCGGCGAGGCGCACGGGCGCAAACAGCGTCAGTCCTGTGGGGACATCCGGGCACGGCTCCACGCGGACGAGCTGCGCCGGGCGGACTTCGGCGCCCTCCATCGCGGCGAGGAACGGAATCACGTAGCGCACGAGGCACGTCAGGCAAGAGACGGGGTTGCCGGGCAGCCCGAACACGGCCGTACTGGCGGTGACGCCGAACCACAGCGGCTTGCCGGGCCGCTGCGCGACGCGGTGGAACACGCGCTGCACCCCGAGCGCAGCAAGCGTCTCGGGCACGAGGTCGCGGCGCCCCATCGAGACGCCGCCCGTCACGAGGACGACGTCGGCGACGGCGAGGGCGGCGGCGAGGGCCGTCCGGAGCGGGTCGGCGGCGTCGGGAGCGTGGGTGGGGTCTGGGACCTCGTAGCCGTGCAGCGCGAGCGCCGCGGCCAAAGCGGGTCCGTTGGACTGCCGGATCAGGTGCGGCAGCACAGGTGTGCCGGCCGGCACCGCCTCATCGCCGGTCGTCACCATGGCGATGCACGGCTTCGTCCCGACGCCGACATGGGTAGTCCCGACCGAGGCGAGCGCGGCGATGTGCGTCGGCCCGAGACGCGTCCCCGCCCGGACGAGAATCTGACCGGCGGATGCGTTCGACCCGCGGCGGTGCACAAACCGGCCGGCGACTACATCCGGCTCGCCTAATAGCTCGGCCATACCCTCCGCGAGGCGCAGGCGCTCCACCGGGACGACCGCGTCGGCGCCGGCCGGGAGGACTGAGCCTGTCATAACCTCGACGCACGCGCCTTCAGGAACCGTGTGCGGTGCCTCACCGGCATGCTGAGCCGACGCGACTGGAAAGTGCCGGCGCCCCCCTGCCACGTCCGCACTCCGCAGCGCGACGCCGTCCATCGTCACCCGGTCTGCCGGCGGCATGTCCCGGTCGGCGACTACCGGCTCGCGCAGCACACGGCCAGCCGCCTGCGCCAGGCCGACCGCCTCGGAGGCAAGGCGGTGGACATGGCCGGCGAGCAACTGGTCAGCGTCGGAAACGGAGATCACGGGTCGGGAGCGACAAAGACAGATGGTACGGGCGCCGCGACATAGGCTGTCCACGCCGCGCGCTTGTCGAACGGGCGGTGAAATGGAGGCCGACAGGCGCGCGACCGTTTTTCCTGCCCGCTGGGGATCCGTATGTTCCGCCCTCCGAGCCGCCCGACGGCCCGGCGCTTGCCTCGGTAGCTCAGTGGTAGAGCATGCGGCTGTTAACCGCAGGGTCGTAGGTTCAAATCCTACCCGGGGCGCCTCTGATCCCCGTATCCGGTTGCATCGCAACCGGATACGGGGATCGACCGTTTCCAGGCAAGGGTAGACACAAGTTTCCCGGCTGGCCTTGCCTAGCGCGTGGTCGAGATAAGAGCAGAGGGACCGTTCTACTTCGTTCGACGGAGCAACGGAGGGAAGCGGCCAGGATCGGCCTGCTGCGCTGTCTCAGAGTAAATGCCCGGAAGACCAAGTGCGGGGTCACCACGACGTAGAGGACTGCACCGACGACACTGCGCCCATGTACCTCGTCCAGATCCTGCTTCCCCTCGCAGACAACGAGGAGCGGCCGTTCCCCGCTGCCCACTACGATGGCGTCCGTGACGCACTTACCCGCCGGTTCGGAGGGCTTACCGCCTACTCACGTGCACCCGCCGAGGGGCTCTGGGGGCCTGACGCCGAGCGTGCAGCGGAGGACGACGTGGTTGTCTACGAGGTCATGGTAGACGAACTGGACCGGGCGTGGTGGGCATCGTTCCGCGAGTCCCTCGAACGCCTCTTTGCGCAGGACGAGCTCGTGGTCAGGGCCCATGCAGTCGAGCGGCTCTAGACGGCCCCGGTTGGCTATGCCCGAGCCTCGGCGGGCCCGATCAATCGTGTTGCCCGGCGAGCCGTGTTGCCGCGGGCGTAGAGATGCCGCATGTCTCCATAGGGGCACACGCGGCTCCTGGTGCTGGTCAAGGACGACCAGGAGGGAGCATCGGGGCGGTGATCCGAAACAAGACGGGGAGCGTGAAGCGGACCGCGACGGCTCGGCCATTCTGCTGGCCGGGCGTAAACCTCGCCTGCTGGACCGCCCGAATCGCTGCGGCGTCGAGTCCGGGACTGACGCCGCGGACAACGTGGACATCGTACGGGAGGCCCTTCTCGCTGATGACAAACCTGAGCATGACGCGGCCCTCGTTACCAGCCCGGCGGTCAGCGTCTGGGTAAACAACGCTCTGCTGTAGAGCATTGAGCCCTCCGATGAGTTCAGGGGAAACCTCGACAAAGTCGTAGATCGCCGACTCGTCTGGGTGACCTGAGCGGATCTCAGACGCCGGTGGAGGCGGTAACGGGGGCCTCTGTTGTGCCGACGCGGATGAGGACAGCACAAGCAAGAGATGGGCAAAGGTGTAAGCGAAGCGCATAACACGTGGCGGGGCAAGAGTGCCCCCTGGACTGACGAAGAACCCGAGTCTAACTGCCGCACTTGGACAATTGAGGGAGACCGACAACTTTGGCTGGTCGGGTGATCTGGGCTTTCTATCAGCCGCGTTCGCGGTGTGGAGATTTCTCATCGCAGGGGAAGCGTGCGCCACCGAGACTCGCGAAGCGGCTAGGCGCAGTTTTCGGCCACTTAAGCATTTATTATCCAATACATCTACTTATCCGGACGATCCTGCCGAGCCATGCGTCTGAGCGCGCCGCAGGTTTATCTCGGTGCCAGGGTTGGGTCTGCGGCACCGCCGAGTCTTGCCCATTGTGCGGGGCGATTAGCGGATGTCACCTCTGCACTGCCCCCGTACATCGGCGGCGGTCGCCTTCTCGTGGTGGGGAAGGCGGCCGCCGTACATAAAGCCTCTGAATTTGGCGGGCGGCTGTGACCAACATCAAGTCTTTTTCTCGCTACAGGTTAGACCGGCAGGACTCTTGCGTCTTGTCGGGGTGCAGGGCGCTCGCGGACCCGTAATCATCCGCTCTGCCCGGCATAACAGCGCGGCCGTCCTCACGTGGTGGTGGGACGGCCGCTGCTGTGTCGGGACAGAGCGGATTCCCCCGATCTGGGGAGGCGGGGCGGCACGAGTTGTCAAGAGTTTCTGTCCGCCGAGACGGTCCGGGCCACTTTCGCGGTAGAGGTATACCGGCCGGACCGCAACGTCTCGTCGGCCGTGCGAGGGCTGACTCTCGCATCCCGAGCGGCGGCCGTCCTCACGTGGTGGTGGGACGGCCGCCGTTCTTCGGTAGCGCCCCGTGCCGTTCGTCCAGCCCGATGCGCCGCCCCGTCACGGCAAAGCCCCCTGGAGCGGATACCGCGCGTCCGACCCCAGCGTCGAGAGGCGGGCGACTAGCACAGGGAAGAGCTGCGGCCCGGTGGACATGGGCAGGACGGGGCCACCGGAATGCGAGTCGGCTGGATCACCCTGCTCTGCCGGACGCACCGTCCGTTCCTTGTTCGGATCCGCGCTCACCCGTATTGTGGCGCCGCTCGCCCCCAGGTGCGCCTGCCGCTCAAATCTCTAGGAGGGCGGTCTCCCCATGCTGGCCATGAGGCTCCTCTTCCTTTTGCTCGCGCTAACGGTCTCCCGAACGGCCACGTCACAGCCGGCCGTGGAGCGGGTGCCGCTGATCGGCGACTGGCAACTGAACCGAGCGCGGACGCACTACGGACCAGGTGTGGACCAGCGCCACCGTGAGCGGTTCACCTGCGCCGCCCGTGGCGCTCGGGTGGCGTGTACGATTCGGGGCGAGCGGGCGGACGGCCGAGTGGTCATCGGCCGGTTTACAGCCGCGCTCAATGGGACCGGGGCGCCGGTCACCGGGGTGCCCGGGATCGACGAGGTGCGCCTGCGCGCGGGAGGGGCTGCCGTGACGGACGCCACGTTCCTGCGCCGAGGCGTGCCTGTGTTTGGATACCGAGCGTACCGGTCCGAGGATGGGCGGTCGCTGATGATCGTCGCGGTGGACCCCATCTCCCGGGCGGCCCGCTCGACGGTCGTCGTATATGACCGGCGCTAGCCATGGGTGGCCACGAGGCCACAGATTCCGCTACTGCACCGGACCGCATGGACCGCGCCGTGCCGAAGGTTGCCCGTGCCCCGGAGGTGGTCACCTTCTGCTATCCCGCCCTGCTCGTTCTGTCATGAGCTGCCACCTCGTCTCAACCCCGAAGGGCCTCGGTTGCGCCTTTACCGCCTCCGAGCTCGACGCCGTCACTGCGCCCGAGGGCGGCCGTGCGAGACGAGCCCTTCCCGAGTCCACCCGAGCGGAAAGAACGCGCGGGCTGGACCCCGAGGGGGCGCCTGGAGTCGAACGGCCCGCTACGCCGCCACCCACCCGACGACACACCGACATGCCGACGACGACCGCCCGCGATATCTACGCCGCGACCCCCAGCGGGGGCGTCCAACTCGCTTCAAGCACCGACCGCTGGCATCTCCATGACGACCACGTTCACCTCGCCCCGCACCTCCCCGCCGACGAGCTCTACCGGTTCGACGCCGAGCTCAAGCCGTTCCTCGACAGCCCCAAGCGAGGGGCCCTCGTCGTCATCGACATGCAGAACGACTTCTGCTCGCCGGGCGGGTGGACGGACGCCTCCGGGCTCGACTACACGGCGTGCCGCGAAGCGATCCCCGGAGTCGAGAGGGCCGTTCGGGCGGCCCGCGACCACGGGATGTGGGTCGTCTGGGTGTACTGGTCCAACCGGCCCGACCTCCGGAACCTCGGCGCCCCGACGCTCTACTCGTTCAAGCACGAGCCGGACCAGAAGGGGATCGGGGAAGCGCTCGAACGCGGCCGGGTCCTCATCGAGGGGACGTGGAACGCCGAGATGGTCGACGAGCTGAAGCCGCTCATCCGCGACGAGGACGTCCGGATCGAGAAGGTTCGGATGAACGGGTTCGTCGGGACCCACCTCGACCAGGTGCTCCGGACTCAGGGGATCGGGACGCTGTACTTCGCCGGGGTCAACGTCGACCAGTGCGTGGCGACGACGATGGAGGACGCGTACTTCCGGGACTACAACTGCGTGCTCCTCGAAGACGCCTGCGCGACGTCGAGCCCGGACTACTGCAAGAAGAGCGTGGTGTTCAACGCGAAGCAGTGCTGGGGCTTCTCGACGACGACGGAGAAGTTTGCGGCGGCTCAACCGGTCAAGAGCGCCTAGGCGAGCGTCCCCGCGCCGCCAACGGTGGCTCGTCGGCGCACCACCGAGGGCCACCCGGGCTCCCTTCGTCAGGGATCCGCGAGGGCGAAACGAGACAACGCGTCTTGTCGAGGAAAGCCATGAAGATGCCTATCTAGCATGACCGCGAGTTGGCTGGGCAAGGTGCCCAGGTGGGGAGCACGCAAGCCGGACCACCGATCCGTTCATGTGGCATGAGGGGCATTGTCGTTCCGAATCAGGCGACTGAAGCACCGGCGTTCAACTGAGGGGCGCTCCGGCCGAACCCTATCTATATACAAATAGGATCTTTGGGTGCGGTGACCTCTCCAGGCCTCAGCACCTTCCACAAACGCTGGACGTTATGCCCCACACTGCTCTTCTTTCTCACCCTGACCGGCTCCTCAGGCTCGCCCAGTGGCTCGACCTCTCAGGGCTCTCAGATACGGCGGCGGCTGCGCGGTCGGCTGCTGAGGAAATGGGCGCGGTCGTGCCCTCGGGGGACGCCGCTGCGGGGAACCGCCCGGCGTGTGCCTGGCCTATCCGCGCGCTCACGGGCGCCGAGGCTGTCGGGACATCAGCCTCCCCGGAGATCTCCGAAGCCTGAGTGCCGGTGCACCGTACTCGACCGACACTCGAGGAACCGCGTCAGACAGAAGGACCGTCCGAGACGTCTTACCGGGACACCCATCTGACGTCGTCGGTTGGCGCGGCAGAGATGCCGTGACACGCCCGAGAGGGCCGTGGCCAGAGAGCCGCGGCGCGTCTCGGGCGACCCGTGGACCGTCGAGCAGGCTAGCGCCCCGTTCGGACGAGGGTGACGAAGCGCTCGGCGCCGGGCACGACGACGCGGACGCGGTAGACGCCCGGCGCGAGCCCG
>DASVSE010000347.1:0-3973 GCA_036388235.1 Rubricoccaceae bacterium
CAGAGAGCGGAGAGGGGAAATGCGAGACAGAGCCGCGCCAGTGCGGATGAGGCCGACAGACTGCAGAACGGGCCGGCGAACTCAGGCGACGGCGGCGCGGGCGGAGGCAAGACCGAGGGCGACGGCCGCGGCATCCTCGGCGAGCGCGACGGGGAAGTCCGGGACGCCGAGCGCTTTGGGCAGCGTCGTCCGGATGCGCACCATCGCGAAAGACGCGGCCGCCGCGGCCGCCGCTCCGACGAGCGCCCCCAGGACGAGGCTCTCGCGCCGGGCTGCGGCCGCAGCGGCCCCGACGAGCGCGCCCGAGCCGATGCGTCCGCCGAGCGGCAGCGGCTCGGTCCGGTTCGGCGTGAACGGCAGCTTGTCTCCGACGAACTCGCCGGCGGCGGCGAGCGCGGCGAGGCCGGCGACGCGCTCCGACGACAGGAGCCGGGCAGGCTGGCGGAACGGGCCGATCGTCTGGTGGGAGAGGACGTGGGCGAGCGCGGCCGGGGCCGTCATGCTGCGCATGCCCGCGGCGACGCCGAGGCCGGCGGTGGCGAGAAACGTAGACGGGGTCATCGGGAGAGGGCGGGGGAGGGGCCGGCGGTACGCTGCCCCGCCCGCGCGGGGTTTCCGCCGCGCACATGTCCGGGCATGCGGAGCGGGCTGCGCAGAGCGTTCGGTACCTTTTCCCGGCGCCCGCTCCCGGCGCGCTCCCCTCTCTCCGTTCTATGCGCGCCCTTCTCCTCACCGCCGCCGCCCTCGGGGTGGCCGGCTGCTCTACCGTCTCCGACGTGACCCCGACCACTGCCCCACCCGCTGCAGCCTCCACTTCGGCCCCGGCCGCGAACGTGCTCGCCGCCGAGTGGACCGGGCCGTACGGCGGCGTCCCGCCGTTCGACCGCGTCCGCATCGCCGACTTCGAGCCGGCCGTCCGAGCGGCGATGGCCGAGCACCTTGCTGAGATCGACGCCATCGCGTCCAACCCCGCGGCGCCGACGTTTGCCAACACGCTGGAGGCGATGGAGCGCGCGGGCCGGACGCTGGACCGCGTCTCGACGGTCTACAGCGTCTGGGGCTCCAACTACTCGACGCCCGAGTTCCAGGCCGTCGAGGCGGTCGTGGACCCGCTCTTTGCGGCTCACGCGGACCGCATCACCCAGAACGCGGCGCTTTTCGCCCGTATCGAGGCGGTCCATGCAGCCCGCGAGACGTCCGGCCTGACCGCGGAGCAGCAGCGCCTCGTCTCCGAGCGGCACACCGACTTTGTCCGCGCCGGCGCGCGGCTGGACGACGCGGCCAAGACCCGCCTCTCGGCCATCAACCAGGAGCTGTCGGGGCTGTACACGGCCTTCTCGCAGGATGTCCTCGCGGACGAGACGGACCTTGCGCTCGTGCTGGAGACCCAGGCCGATCTCGCGGGCCTGAGCGAGGGTCAGGTCGCGGCGTTTGCCGCCGAGGCCGCGCGTCGCGGGATGCCGGGCCGGTGGGTCGTCGCCAACACGCGGTCGTCCATCGACCCCTTTCTCGAGGCGTCCACGCGGCGCGACCTGCGCGAGCGCGCGTGGCGCCTCTTCGCGAGCCGCGGCGACACGGGCAACGACCACGACACGAACGCGTCGATCACGCGCATTCTCGCGCTCCGCGCTGAGCGCGCGAACCTGCTCGGTTACCCGACCCACGCCCACTGGCGGCTCGACAACGCCATGGCCGGGACGCCCGAGCGCGCCCTCGAGCTGATGGAGGCCGTCTGGACGCCTGCCGTCGCGCGTGTCCGTGAGGAGGTGGCCGACATGCAGGCCGTCGCAGACCGCGAAGGTGCGGACCTGACCATCGAGCCGTGGGACTACCGGTTCTACGCCGAGAAAGTCCGCTCCGAGCGCTACAACCTCGACCCCGAGGCCGTCCGGCCGTACCTCCAGCTCGAAAACCTGCGCGAGGGCCTGTTCTGGACTGCCGGCGAGCTATTCGGCTATGCCTTCACGCCGGCCACGGACGTGCCCGTCCCGCACCCGGACGTGCGGGTGTGGGCGGTCTCGAACCGCGAGACCGGCGCGCCCGTCGGCCTGTGGTACTTCGATCCGTACGCCCGGCCGGGCAAGCGCTCGGGCGCGTGGATGAGCGCGTACCGCAGCCAGGAGCGCCTCGACGGCGAGATCACGACCATCGTCTCTAACAACTCCAACTTTACCAAGCCGCCCGCGGGCCAGCCCGTCCTCATCTCGTGGGACGACGCCGAGACGCTGTTCCACGAGTTCGGCCACGCGCTTCACGGGCTGAGCTCGAACGTGACCTACCCGAGCCTCTCGGGCACGTCGGTGGCGCGCGACTACGTCGAGTTTCCGAGCCAGCTTCTGGAGCGGTGGCTGTCGACGCCCGAGGTGTTGCAGCGCTTCGCGCTCCATGCTGAGACGGGCGCGCCGATCCCGCTCGAGACCGTCGAGCGTCTGCGCGAGGCCGGCACGTTCAACCAGGGCTTCGGGACGGTCGAGTTCCTGGCGTCGGCCCTTGTCGACATGCGCGCGCACCTCGAAGGCACGACGCCCGTCGACCCGGACGCGTTTGAGCGCGAGACACTTGCCGGGTACGGGATGCCGCCCGAGATCGGCATGCGCCACCGGATGCCGCAGTTCCTGCACCTCTTCTCCGGCGACGGCTACTCCGCGGGCTACTACAGCTACCTCTGGGCCGACGTCATCACGGCGGACGCCTTCGAGGCGTTTACCGAGGCCGGCGGGCCGTACGACCCGGCCGTCGCTCGGCGCCTGTGGGACCACGTGTTCTCGGTCGGCAACACGGTCGATCCGGCCGAGGGCTACCGCGCCTTCCGCGGGCACGACCCGGCCGTCGGGGCGCTCATGCGCGCGCGCGGCTTCCCGGTCCCGGCGGAGTAAACGGTGGGACGGCGCTGGCCGGCGCGAGCCTGTCAGCGGGCGAAGGCCCGGAACGAGGCGAGCAGGCGGTGGGCGCGCGTCGGGCCGGGTTCGGTGAGGTCGAACAGCGAGCGCGCGCCGTCCCGTGCGCCGACGGGCAGGCTCGCAAGCGAGGGCATGCCCATGGCCCAGTCGGGGAAGGAACGCTCGTCAGCGGTTCCCCGGTAGAGCATGAGGATGCCCCGGTGGCGTGCGTCTGCCTGGACTCGCTCAAAGGTGACGTCGACAGCGTCAGGGGGGCCTTCGAGCGCCTGAAGAATGTTGCCGCCGGAATAGAGAAGGACGCCCGTAACATCGTGGCTGGCGTTCCAGGAGCGGCTGGCGGCGAGGATCTGGGCGAGATCCTCCGGGCCTAGAAGCGGAACTGCGGACGAGGCGTAGACGAGTTGGGAAACCACGGGCGGCAGCAAGAAAGTGTCTCCCGTCTATCGCAGTCGGCACGGCTGTCTGAAGTCCCCGGCGGGAAAACAGGGTTTCGAAAATGGTGTAATCGTCAGCACGAGATCTGGCCCCGCGACCTCTCAGAGGGTACCGTCGTTGGTGTTGCCCGCGGGTGAGATCGGCCCGGCGGGGCTCGCCGCGAGACCGCCACCGTGAGCCGGTTCGTCCATGCCCGGCGGCACCTGACGGCTCTCCGCGAGCTCGCGTTCGAGGTCGGCGATGCGCCGCGTCGCCGCATCGAGGGCGCCGGGATCGTCGGGTGCCTGAGGCCGGCCGCGCAGGAGCCACCCGGCCAGGCCGCCGAGGAGGGCCGCGAGCAGAAGGCAGACGACGATCTGAAGGATGAGATAGGCCATGGAGAGGCTGCGACGCGGCAGCCGGACGGGTTAGAGCGTGCGGAGGGAAAAGACGACGCGGCGGTTGCGCGCCCGGCCCGCTTCCGTGTCGTTGTCTGCGATGGGGTCGGTTTCGCCGAAGCCCCGCGGGGCGAGGCGTTCCGAGTCGATGCCTTTCTGGACGAGGTAGTCGCGCGTGGCCTCGGCGCGGCGGATGCTGAGGATCCGGTTCGAAGACCGGCTGCTCTCGCTGTCCGTGTGCCCCTGGATCTCCGCGGCGAC
>DASVSE010000348.1:0-1770 GCA_036388235.1 Rubricoccaceae bacterium
CCCCTCGGCGCTCCCGACGTCGAGGACGAGGAGCGTGATGGCGTCGGGGCCGGTCCCGTAGGTCCCCTCGGCGCGCGAGACCGTCAGGCCCATCGCGCTGTCCTGCTCGGCGACAACCTCGCCGCGGGCCATGTCACCGACCTGGCTCGGGAGGAGTTCGGCGAGGCGGTCGGCGGGGACGGCCGGGGGAAGGGCCGCCGTCGGGACGCTCGGGCCGGCCGAGGGTGCTGAGGCGGCAGGCCCGGAGGCAGCGGGCTCGGAGGCGGCGGGGACGGGGCGGGCGGGCTCGATGATGAGCCGCGGCCCGCGGTCGTAGGTGAAGTAGTTGTAGACCCACGAGAACATCACGGCGACGCGGTTGCGGAAGCCGGCGAGGGCGAGCACGTGGACGACGAGCCACCCGAGCCATGCGATGACGCCGCGCAACTTGAACCCGTTGGGCAGCTGCAAGATCGCCGCATTGCGGCCGATGGTGGCCATGTTGCCCGGATCGCGGTAGCGGAACGGCCGCGGCGCGTGACCGGCGGCGACGGCGCGCATCTGAGCGGCCGCGTGGCGGCCCTGCTGGATCGCGACCTGCGCGACCTGCGGGTAGAGCGCGCCCGCCGCGTCGGTCGCGCCCGCGAGGTCGCCGACGACGAACACCTCGGGGTGGCCGGGGAGGCGGAGAGCGTCGTCCACGACGATGCGGCCGCCGCGCGTGGTCGCGACGCCGAGGGCGGCGGCGAGCGGGACGGCGCGGATGCCCGCGGCCCACACGACGGTCCGGGCGGGCAAAAGCTCCCCGCCGGCGAGTTCGACCCCCTCGGGCGTGACGCGGGCGACCTGCGTGCCCAGGCGGACCTCGACGCCGCGGCGCCGGAGCGTCCGGGCGGTGTAGTCGCTCAGGTCGGCGTCGTAGGCGGTCATGAGGCGGTCCCCGCCCTCGACGAGCGTCACGCGGGCGAGGCCGCGCACGTCGAGCGCCGGAAAGTCGCGGGCGAGGACGCGCGAGAAGAGCTCGTGGAGCGCGCCCGACATCTCGACGCCCGTCGCGCCGCCGCCGACGACCACGACCGTCGTCGCGCCGGCGTCGACGAGGGCCGGGTTGCGGTTGGCGGCCTCAAACTGCCGCAGCACGTGGCTCCGCAGGCGGACGGCGTCCTCGCCACTTTTGAGCGGAAAGGCGTGCGCCTCGGCGCCGTCGACGCCGAAGTAGGCCGTCGTGGCACCGGCGGCGAGCACGAGCACGTCGTACGGGACCGGCCGGCCTTCGTCGAGAAAGAGCAGGCGCGCGTCAAAGTCGGCCCCGACGACCGTTCCGAGGCGGAAGTCCACGTTGGCCTGCCGCTGGAAGATGTGGCGCGCGGGCTGGGTCACGTCGTCGATGTCGAGGCCGGCCGTCGCGACCTGGTACAGCAGCGGCTGAAACGTGTGGTAGTTGTGCCGGTCGATGACGAGCACGTCGACCGGCTCGCGGCGGAGCGCCTGGACGCACTCCAGCCCGCCGTGACCGACGCCGACCACGACGACGCGAGGGCGCGGTACGAGCCCGTCGGAGGCGGGCGCGTTGTCGACCGAGCGGATCACCGGGGCGGCGGGCGTGTCCATCGGAGCGGGAGCGTCGTGGAAGGGGGCGTACGCCGCCCCGCCGGCCCGGTTGACCCGTGAGCACGAAGCTCCGGCGAGTCCGGAGGAGACGCTCCGTCTCTCCTGCAGACCTCTGCCGAGACGGTGCGCGGCCGGGCTAGATGGCGGGAGTGTCCGGCCCCGTCCCGGCGGCGCCTCCCG
>DASVSE010000349.1:0-3704 GCA_036388235.1 Rubricoccaceae bacterium
GTATGCGGTCCCGTAGTACGAGAATGAGAATGGGAGCGTGATGGCGGTCGACGCCGCGTCGTCACCGAGGGTGACGGCCGTTCCGGTCGCCGAGATGTCGGTAAAGGCGTAGACAGGCCCGCCCGGCTGGTTCGAGTCGTCCCAGCGGTACCCAAATGCGTCCGGCCCGCCGGTCCCCAAGGCGGGTGCGAGAGCGTCACCTGCATCTGCGCTCGTCTGGGCGACGTCCTTGGCTGCCGTGCTCCGTGCCCCGCCGTGGACGACGATCTCGCCTGACGGCGAGACACTAGGCTCAGCAGGCGGCGCGGCAACGGTAGGGCGAGCCGCCGGCACGAACGTCACGTTTCGGAGGGATGCCGAGTAGGCCAGCGACTGCGCGCCGGCCGACGCCGTGTTGGAGATCGCGACGCTCGCCGTGGCGGTGCCGCCGGCGGGCCGGAGGACCGAGATCGGGGACGACACGATGGACGCGACAGCCGAGGGCAGCGGCGTGTCGAAAGCTTCGGTGTTGTCGGCGTTGGACGACGTCAAGCCCTGGCTTGCGGAGAAGCCGAGCCCGCGGCGCGCGAAGGCGCTCCACAGTGTCGCGTAGTGGCGGCCCCTCCCTGGGTTAGCGGCGTCGGGGTAGAGCGCGGCGTCGGCCGCGAGGATTGCGTCGCGGCCAGAGACGAAGCCCGGGTTGCACGGCGTCAGCTTGAGACCCTCGGTGACGAGGTTCAGCATCATCTGGTTGCCCGCCGTTCCGCTCGCGTTGTACAGGTTTGCGTTGAAGCCGTGCGCATCGATCATGTCCCACGTCACCTCCCAGAGGATCGTCGCCCATGCGAACCCGATGCCATGCGGAATGGCGAGGCCCGAGCGCGTGCGCTGGTACGTGTAGTTGTTGACGGCAAAGTCGGTCGTGTATGGCGCGGGACGGATGCCGGCCCCGGTCGTCGACTGGCCGAAGAGGTAGTTGCCGACCGGCCGACGCGTCGTGCGGGTGTCGCCGGGGCGCATGGTGAGCATGTTGCCGTACCAGTCGGACCAGCCCTCGCCCATCTGTTCGGAGTTCTGGAGGCAGGTCACGTTGGCCGGACCGCCGACGAGGCGGTTCGAGATGCCGTGTCCGTACTCGTGCACGACCACGTGCGCATCCAGCGAGCCGTCCACGGCAGGCGCTACGTTCGTGCCGTCGTACATCTGCATCCGCGGGCGGGAGCCGTCGGGCGGCGTAGAGAAGTTGGCGTTGTTGTGGCAGGGGTTGGTCTCGTTGCAGTTGTCCGCCCCGCTCTGCACCTCCGAATCCACAGCGTCGGCTCCAGCCCCACCCCGGCCATAGGAGTTCGCTTGAAAGTTGCCGGCCGCCTCGGTGAAGCCGTAGCGGTAGGTGACGTCGTGGATGATGTTGGACCAGTAGAACAGGTTGGTTGCAGAAGCGGCCGTGTAGAGGTTCGGGGCCTGCGCGAAGTCGATCGGGAAGCTGAACAGGAGCGACGCGCCGCCGTCGGGGGAGGGGTAAGCCGCATCTGGGGCCTCGTTGTCGTCCCGGTCGATGTACGTATGCGTGTTGTTGCCGCGTGTGGTCGTGAACTCGGTCCCGGCCACGCCGTCGGTGTCGTGCCAGCCGTAGGGCGACGCGGTGGCGTCTTCGGCTCCGGAGACGACGGAGCGGCCGTCGGCCGGTGGGGCCGTCGGGGCGTAGATCGGCGAGGCGTACGGCATCGGGAAGACCTTGTAGCCCGCGACGAGCGCTCCACCTGCATAGGCATCACCGACGACCGCCTCGGCGTCGAGCAGCGACGGCCGACCTGCAGCGACGGGCACGAGCGATGCTGGTAGGGCGTCGCCAAAGGTCTCGGACACCGTCAGGTCGTAGCGGCCCAGCTCGGCCCCTGTCGTGGCATCCACGTGGATCACCCACCAGTGCTCCGAGCGGGCATCGTCCAGCGTGACCTCCCACGCGCGGCGCAGCGCGCCGTCCTCGGTCTGCACGTAGACCTGCCGTGCGTCGGCCGGGGACGAGAGCCCGTCGGCGAGGAGCCGCGTCTTCTGATCGAGTCCGCCCGCAGCCGCTTCGGTTTCGACGGTCCCGAGTACGATTCTCGCATGCCCGGCGGCGGCTCGGAGCGCACTCTCGGCGCTGAGCGACGTGGACCGGCTGCTCCCCGCGGCGTCGGCAGAGGAAGCCAGTCCTGATACCAAGTCACCGGCGGTGTGGACGACGCGGCCGTCGCGGCCGACGGCAACCGTCACTTGCGTCCCAACGATGTCGAGGCCGTCGAGCTGCTGGCGGACGTAGACGTAGGTCAGGCCCGAGCGCTCGCTGGTGTGCCCATCCGAGACGACGAGGTCTGCCACATCGGCCGACGCGAGCCCGCGCGCCGGGGCGCTGCTGCGGAGGTACCCGAGCGCTGCATCGGCCGCCGGCCGCGGCACGTCCGGGCGCGACTGGGCAAGCGCCGAGGTGGTCAGAGAGAGGCCGAGGGTCAGAGCGAGAACGGGCAGTCGGGTCATCAGGATGCGGGCAAGCAAATGGGCGGCCGCCGGAGCGAGGGAGGCGGCTGCCAACCTAGTAGCTAAGCCAAACCAAACCAACCCCGAACCTCCGGAATGTTGGAGCCTCTCAGGCGCGAACGTGGCGCCAAACCCGAGAGCCGATGGACACGATCTCCACAGCCGCCGCGGCACCGGCCCGCCGGACGTGCGTACATCCCTCAAACGTGCACTCCCCACCTCTCGACCTCGACATGCCAGCAGACCCGTTCGGCGTACGCGACACGCTCCAGACCGCCGGCGGTGCGGTCGCCTACTACCGCCTCGACCGCCTCGCCGAGCAGACCGGCATGGACCTCGCCCGGCTGCCGTTCTCGATCAAGGTGCTCGTCGAAAACGTTCTGCGCGAAGCCGGCGACGGCCCCGTCACGGCCGACGACGTGCGCACGATCGCGGCGTACGACCCCGCCGCGCCGGCCGAGGTCGAGATCCCGTTTACGCCCGCCCGTGTCCTCTTGCAGGACTTTACGGGTGTCCCGGCGGTCGTGGACCTTGCGGCCCTCCGCTCGGCGATGGCGCGTGTCGGCGGCGATCCCGAGGCCATCAACCCGCGCGTGCCGGTCGACCTCGTGATCGACCACTCGGTCCAGGTGGACAGCTTCGCGCTCCCGCAGGCCTTTCAGATCAACGCCGACATCGAGTTCCAGCGCAACGCCGAGCGGTACGAGTTCCTCCGCTGGGGCGCCGGCGCCTTCGACAACTTCTCGGTCGTCCCGCCCGAACGCGGCATCTGCCACCAGGTGAACCTGGAGCACATCGCCCGTGGCGTCTGGACGCGGACCGAGGACGACGGGACGGTCCTGGCCTATCCCGACACGCTCGTCGGCACGGACAGCCACACGACGATGATCAACGGCCTCGGCGTGCTCGGCTGGGGCGTCGGTGGGATCGAGGCCGAGGCAGCGATGCTCGGGCAGCCGGCGTACATGCTCATGCCGCGTGTCGTCGGGTTCAAGCTCACGGGCCGCCTCCGCGAGGGCGCGACCGCAACGGACCTCGCGCTCACCGTCACCGAAATGCTGCGCAAGCACGGCGTCGTCGGGGACTTTGTCGAGTTCTACGGCCCCGGCCTCTCGTCAATGAGCCTCCAGGACCGCGCGACGATTGCCAACATGGCGCCCGAGTACGGTGCCACGATGGGCTTCTTCCCCGTCGACGACGTCACCCTC
>DASVSE010000350.1:0-5153 GCA_036388235.1 Rubricoccaceae bacterium
CCGTGCTTCGATGTCGGCGCTCAACTCGGCGAGGAGCTCGCCGAGGGCGATCGTCGCATCGCCAAACGAGGCCGCTGCAGCGTGTGCGTCGGCCGCGAGGAGCGCCTCGACCTCGGCCCGGAGGTCGGCATCGGGGCAGGCCGCGAGCAGCGCGGCGCGCTCGGCGGGCGCGGCCTCGGCCGCGTCGGCGAAGAGCGCGTCGAGCGCGTCCCAGCGGTCGGCAGTCATCGGCGAGGGGCGGTCGTCATCGGTCGGGGAGCGGGGGCAGCCAGGAGGTCGTCCGGGGGGTGGTCTCTCGTAAGGCGCGGCCCGCGCCGCTGAGCGGACACCGCGCCTCGGCTAGTCTGCGTCGGGGTGCGTCTCGCGGTACAGCCACGCTCGGGCAAGCCGCCAGTCGCGCTGAACCGTCTTTTCCGACACGTCCAGCGCCGCTGCAGTCTCCTCAGCCGAGAGGCCCGCAAAAAAGCGGCACTCGACGACGCGTGCCTGCCGCTCGCTGAGGCCTGCCAGCCGCACGAGCGCCTCGTCGAGCGCGAGCAGATCGTCGGCCCGCATCGGCGCGGCGGCCAGGATGCCCTGGTCGGCGAGGCTGTCGAGCGAGAGAGGCATCGCCGTGCCGCCTCGCTTGTCAGCCTGCCGCGCGCGCGCCCAGTCCACGAGCACGCGGCGCATCGCGCCCGCGGCGGCGGCGAAAAAGTGGCCGCGGTCGCGCCACTCGACCTGCGTCACGTCCACGAGCCGGAGGTAGGCCTCGTGGACGAGGTCCGTCGTGGCCAGGGTGTGGCCCTCGCGCTCGCGCCGGAGCCGGCTGCTGGCCAGGCCGCACAACTCCTTGTAGACCAGCGGCAGCAGGGCGTCTGCCGCGCCGCGGTTGCCCGCTGCGAGGTCCGTCAGGAGCCGGGTGACATCGGCGGTGTCGGCGGGCACGAGGCGGGGTCACGGAAGCATCACCGAAAGGTAGTGACGCGGACATCCTAAGCGTTAGGAGGCGGTTTGTGTGGCGCAGTGGGTGGTTTGACAAAAGGTGTTCGACGTGTGTCCGCTTTCGGGCGGGCGCTACGCTAGACGAGAGAGACCCGCTTCCGCGCCATGCCTGTTCGCTTCTCCGCCGCGCTCGCCGCGCTCCTGTTCGCCGCCCCCGCCCTCGCCCAAGGCCAGTTCTCGACCGTCCCCGGCGCTGGGCCACGCGCCTGGACCTCGGCCTCGACGTGGACCCTCACGGCGGGCACCGACGCCGACGGCTTCCCCGACGCCGATGACGCGGTCACGGTCACGGCCGGAACGATGCTCGAAATCAGCGGGGCGCCGGTCGCTTCGGCGAGCGCTACCGTCGAGGCTGGCGCGACGGTGACGGGTGGGCGCTTCAACTCGGCGTCGTGGACCGTCTCGGGCGTGTTCACGAACCGCGGGACGCTCGTGAACTACTACCTGCCTGACCTGCTCGTCGGCGGTGGGCTCGTCAACGGCGGAACGTGGGACGTGCCGACGACGCTCACCGGCGCCGCGCCGACGCTCGCGCTCGAAGGCAACGCCGTGTTTTCGGCGCCGATTACCGTCGCGAGCCCAACGGCTGTCGTCACGGCGCTTACGGACCTCGTCGTCGGCGGCCCGGCCGGCTCCGGGGCTGGGCTCGCGCTCGGGAATGCCCGCCTTGCGATGGGCCCGCACCGGCTCACGCTGGACACGCGCAGTATCACAGGTACGGTAGGCGGGACGGCCCGCATCGACCTCGCCGGCGACTCGCTCGTGCTCCGCCGGGCCGCCCCGAGCACCTTTACCGCCCTGACCCTCCGCGACGTGGCCATCGACGGGCCGGTCCTCGCCGAGGCGTCGTGCCGCAACATGGCCTCGACCAACCGCACGGCGTGGTGCGACCTCGCTGGTGTGAGTGCGGCGAGCCTGACGGCCGTCGGCGACGTGGGCCTGAGCGGGACGCTGAGCGTCGGCGCGCTCGACATCGGGCCGAGCGGGGGCGTCCGGGGCACGGATTCCAACCTCGGAAATCTCCTCACCGTGAGCGGGAGAGCCCGCAACCGCGGCGCGCTTGAGGGGGTCCGCCTGCGGGCGGGTGGCGACCTCGACAATGGGGGCGAGTGGCGGCCCCGCGAGACGCGCCTGCTCGCCGGCCCGCACAGCCTCTCCGGCAGCGGCGTCTTCGCGGGCACGTTCACGGTCGACGCGGGCGCGTCGCTGGCCGCTGCGAGCGACGTCACGTTCACGGTCGCCCTTCCACTCAACGGCGCCACGTTCGACCTCGGCCCTCACACGCTCCGACTCGTCTTGCAGGGCGCCTACTCCGAGGTGACCGGGCCGGGCACGCTTCGCTTCACGGGCGGCGGCATCTACGGCGACGGCCCGCTCGACGCCGTGAGCTACCAGTCGTTCTTGCGCGCGCTCCGCATCGAGGGCGACGTAACGTTCTCGGGCAAGGTCCGCGTCGACACCGGCCTCGTCGTCGTGGGCGACCTGACGATTGCGCCGAACTCGCTCATGCAGACGAACCGGTACGACGTGCAGATGCGCGTCGAGGGCGATGTCGTCAACCGCGGGCGGATCGACGGCAACAACTACTCGCTCTATCTCGACGTCACCGGCGACGTGCTAAATGCGGGCGTGTGGCAGGCGCGGACCACGCGGTTCGTCGGGACGGGGACGCAGACGGTGCGGACTGAGCCCGGTGGCATCTTCGGCGGCTACGAGGGACTCTACGCGCCCAACGCGGGCACGACGGTCGTCTTCGGGAGCGACGTCGCAATGGAGTTTGGCGACCTCTTTCTCGATGCGGGCACGTGGGACCTGGGGCCCCATACGCTCACGCTCGGGGCGAACGTCAGCGGCGGCATCTCGGACATTTCGGGCGAGGGCACGCTCCGGTCCAGCGGCGGGACGATCCGCGGGCTCGAGCCGCTCACGAGTACGACGGGCAACCCGCTCAACGGGATCCGGATCGAGGGCGACGTGACATTCGCGGGCTTCCTCGCGCTCCACGACCGTATCACGACCCCGGGCGGCGTCCGGACGCACCACGAGACGACCGTCACCGGGAACGCGACCGTCGCGGAGGGCGCGACGCTGCGGCCTGCGTACTACGACACCTCGGGCCTGAGGGTCGGTGGCGACCTGACGGTCGTGGGCACGATCGAGCACCCGAACGGTTACACGTTCAACCTCACCGCGACCGGCGCGCTGAGGACGCGGCCCCGCACGGACGGCTCGCGGCCCCTGTTCAAAAACCTCCGCACGATCACCGTCGGCGGGCTCGACGTAGATGGGGCGACGTTCTTCGACACGTTCGTCCGCTCCACCGGCGGCGTGCTGACGCAGTTTCAGAACGCGGCGTTCACCAACGCCGGGTCGCCGTACGGGCTCCACACGAGCGAAACCCAGCTCATCATCGACCATGCGCCGCTGCCGGGCGACGCCCCGTTCGTGGTCCGCAACGTGTCGTTCCTGCCGCTCTACGACCGTGAGGGCGGCGAGGGCTCGCACGACAGCGGCCGGTACCTCTACGCGCTCGGCGTCCGCGTCGACATGGTGGAAAGCGCGTTCGGGGCGGGCAACTACGAGTGGCGCGACGGCTCGGGCGAGAGCCAGACGCAGGGCTGGTTCGTGGGAGGCAACGTGTCCTGGGCGACCGTCGAGCAGGCGCTGCTCGCGGCCGACGTGTTCCGGGTGCAGGAGATCAACAACGGCCGCGACCCGAGCCACCCCGCCTTCGCCGGCTTCAACGCCCGCGCGAGCGAGGCCGGGACCGTCACGGCGACGTACCGCAACGGCCCCATCAACTCGAGCATCGCGTACATCGACGCCTTCGGACAGACGGTCCGGGCGGGCGTGTGGCAGACGTCGACGACACTCGTGGTCGACCCGGTGATCACCGTCGAGGCCGCTCCAGTCTTCTCGGCATCCGCCGTCGCCGCCGCTCCGACCGGGACCGAAGCCCACATTGGGATCCTGAACTCGGACGGGACGCTGGCGGTCGCGCCAGTCGTCGCGGCCGGCGGCGCCAATGCCGTCGCGGCGGGTGGAGCCAACGCAATCACAGCTGGCTCCGCCAACGTAGTCGCCAATGCCTCCGCACCAGTCGTGGCGTCCGGCGGCGCGAACGTCGTGGCGTCGGGTGGCGGAAATGTCGTCGCAGTCGGGGGGATGAACAGCCCGCGCGGGCTCGCCCGCGGTGACGCAGGTGCCGCTCCACCGCCCGGTACCTCGGTCGAGGTCTTTCTCGTCTACCTGCCCGTCGTCCGCGTCGCGCCGCGCGTCCTCCTCGACGGGGCGCTCGACGCCGCGCCGGCCGAAGGCGGCCCGCCGATGCGCGCAGGCCTGCGCGCAGCCGATCTGGTACCGCTCGTGCAGCCCTACGGCGCCGAGGTTTTCGACGAGACGCCGGCCAATTTTCCGCTCCACACCTTTCTCCCGCCGAGCTTTGTCGCGGCCCGGCCCGACATTGTCGACTGGGTGATGGTGGAGCTGCGCCCGAGCGCGGCCGACACGGCGGCGGCCGTCCGCCGGCCCGCGCTTCTGCTCCGCGACGGCCGCGTCGTGGACTGGGACGGCACCGACGGACCGGTCGCCTTCCCGGGGATCGCGCCCGGCGCGTACCATGTCGTCGTGCGCCACCGCAACCACGTGCCCGTGATGAGCGCCGCGCCGCTCGCGCTCACCTCGACCGCGACGGTCTACGACTTCACGACAGCCATCGGCCAGGCCTATTCGGCCGGATCCGCCCCGATGCGCGGGACGGGCGCGAACGGTACTGCCCCGTTCGCCCTCTTCGCCGCCGACGGCGACCACGACGGGCGCGTGCTCGCCTCGGACATCCAGGCCGTCTGGCGGTCCGCCTCGGGCGCCGAGGGCTACCTCCAGGCCGACTTCGACCTCGACGGACGCGTGCTGGCCTCCGACGTCCAGGAGCGGTGGCGCGCGGGCGTCGGCGTGGCCGAGAGCCCCATCCCGGAGTCCGGCGGCGCCCAGCGGCCCGCACCCGTCGAAGCGCCTGCTGCCCTTCAGACCAGCACCCGCCAGGCGGACTGATCGCCTTCTTTCGCCTCCTGCGTCCTGTCTAGACCGATCATGCGCCTCGTCTTTCTCCTTGCCCTCCTCGCGGCTGCCCCAGTAGGTGCACAGAGCCCGGGCACCGTCCACGGCACCCT
>DASVSE010000351.1:0-2822 GCA_036388235.1 Rubricoccaceae bacterium
CTCGCTGACGGGTCTGGTGGCGGCGGGGCCGGACGGAGGCCGGGCGCTGGTGCGGGCGTGGGGGACGCAGCGGGACGTGTCGGCGCGGCACGGGGCCGAGGTCGCACTCCGCGACAGCGAGGCACGCTTCCGCCAGATCGCCGACGCGATGCCGCAGCTCGTCTGGACGACGGATCCGACGGGCTACCACGACTACTTCAACGAGCGCTGGTATGCCTATACCGGCATGGCGCGGCCTGCCGAGCAGGACGGCGCGGTCCGCGAGCTCAACTGGCACGACTATCTCCACCCCGACGACGCCGTGCTGACGTTCGCCCGGTGGTCGCGCGCGCTTGCGACCGGCGAACCGTACGAGACGGAGTACCGGCTCCGCTGCGCCGCAGACGGGGCCTACCGGTGGTTTATGGGGCGGGCCGAGCCGGTCCGCGACCCGGCTGGCGCGGTCATTCAGTGGTTCGGTACGTGCACGGATGTCCACGACCTCCGTGAGGCGCAAGAGCGGCTGCGTGCCAAAGGCGAGCAGCTCCGTCTCGTCCACCGGGCGACGACCGACGTCGTGTGGGACTTGGACGCCGCCTCGGGCGTGCTCGCATGGGGTCCGGGGATCGCTGACGAAATGGGCTGGGAGGACGCTATCCTCGGGACCGACCTGGCGTGGTGGGAGGACAAGATTCATCCCGACGACCGGGCCCGCGTCGCCGCCTCGTTTGAGGCGTCCATCGAAGGCAGAGGCCCCTCTTGGAAGGAGGAGTACCGCTTCCGGCGCGCCGACGGGGCGTACGCGTTCGTCATCGACCGCGCCTACGTCGTGCGGGACGCCGACGGCGCCGTCGTGCGCATCGTCGGGGCGATGGTGGACTTTAGCGCGCGGAAGGCGGCCGAGCTTGAGCTCGTCGCGGCCCGCGAGGCCGCCGAGACGGCGGCCCGGCTCAAGAGCAGCCTGCTCGCCAACATGAGCCACGAGATCCGGACGCCGCTCACGGCCATCCTCGGCTACGCAGAAATGCTCGCCGGCGAGGCCCCGCCGGACCTCCAGGACCTCGTCGAGCCGATCTGGCGCGGCGGAAAGCGACTCATGGACACGCTCAACTCCGTCCTCGACCTCGCGCAGCTGGACGCCGGCGAAGTCAGCATCGCCTCCGACTGCGTCGACCTGCGCGCCGAGCTCGACGAGGCGTGCGCCGCGCTACGGCCGCTCGCGCTCGCCAAGGACCTCACCCTGCAGGTGACCGGCGCGCCCGTGTGGGCGCTCGCCGACCGCCCCGCCCTCGCGCGCGTGCTGGCCAACCTCGTCGGCAACGCCGTCAAGTTCACCGAACGGGGCGCGGTGACAGTCGAGGCCGGGCACGACGAGCAGGCGGCGTGGGTCCGGGTGTCCGACACAGGCGTCGGCATCGCGGCGGAATTTCTGCCAGCGCTCTTCTCAGAGTTCAAGCAGGAGAGCGAGGGACACAGCCGGGCATACGAGGGGAACGGGCTCGGTCTGGCGATCACGAAGCGGCTGGCGGAGCTGATGGGGGGCGAGATCGCCGTCGAGAGCGAGAAGGGAGTTGGAAGCGTGTTCACCGTCCGGCTTCCGCTTGCCACCGGGGGCGCACGCTCACCGCGCGAGGTGGAGCGTGACGCGTCTCCACTCGCGGCGGCATGCCCAGCCGAAGCGGCAGAGGGGTAGGTGCTCGAGCCTGCGGACGGGCGCCCGTTCGTGGGCCCCTGCTCCCGGTGCAGCGCACCAAACGCACCGCTGCTCGTGCTGAGCCGCTCGTTTGGTCTCGGGGCCACGCTACCAGAGCACCGAGCCTCCTCACGCCCGCCCTGCTCCCCTCCCTATGTGGCATCCCACACTCTCCAGCGGCGCCGTCCGGCTCGCGTCCCTCTCCCTCGCGGTCGGCGTCCTCGGCGGGTGCGATAGCGGCGGAGCAACCGTCGGGCCGGGGCCGGACCTCACGCCGGTTGGCCGTGCCTGCGAGGCACCTCCGTTCGGGGGCACCGTCTTTATCACGTCCACTCTCATCACCGCCGCCGACCCGTCGACGTTCACGGGTGCGACCTACTCCGGGCGGGGAAGCCGGCAGATGTTCGACCGGCGCGTCAACGGGTGGATCACCACGGATGCATACCTCGTCGGCGTCACCTTCTCCGACGGGCTGAGTGCCGAGGTCCAGGTAAACCCGGAGTTCGGGAGCGCCGAGGCAGCGGTCGCTGCAGCCCGTCGGTTCGGGCCCGCCATTGGCCGGCTCCCAAAGGCCCTTCGGGACGACGTCGAAACGGTCTGGGTCCACGAGGGGACGCAGCCGTTCGGGGGCGGCAACGCCAACCTTCTCATCCACACCGGCCAGGCCGACCTCTACGAGGCCGACGGCGTGCTCGAGGAAGCGCTCGTCCACGAGGCAGCCCACACGTCGCTCGACGCCGCCCACGCCTCGGCGCCCCACTGGACGGCTGCTCAGCGGGCCGACAGCTGCTTCGTTTCGACGTACGCCAGGGACAACCCGACCCGGGAGGACATCGCCGAGAGCGTGCTGCCGTACCTCGCTCTTCGCTACCGGCCGGCCAGCCTCTCGGCCGAGGCGCGGGCCGCCATTCTGGAGGCGATGCCGAACCGCACCGCGTACTTCGACTGGCTCGACCTCGACCTCTCCCCCTTTGCAGAGTAGCGCGCATACGCGCCGCGTGGGGCTGCGACAGGCGCGCCGAGGAGAGGCGGCCTAGCGCACGACCGAGAGGCGCCGCGACGCGACGGTCTCGCCGGCCGTGAGCCGAATCACGTACATGCCACCGGCGAGCCCCGTCGGCCCGTCGACGGCGTACGTCCCGGCCGGCTG
>DASVSE010000352.1:0-2090 GCA_036388235.1 Rubricoccaceae bacterium
TCGCCGGTGAGCGAGACCGCCGCTGCGCCGATCTGGCGGACGGCCGCGAGCGACTCGCGGGGGTCCAAGTCGGCGTCCATCCCTTCGGCGACGGCGAAGGCGAGAACGGTCACGTCGACGAGCAGAGACTCGGGCACGGCGCAGAGGGCGAGAGACGCGCAGACGACGGCGGCCGGGAATCGGGTCCCGGCCGCACCGCCGCTCAGGCCGTGTAGAGCGTCGCGACGTACTGGCGCAGCATGCGCTCGACCGAGAACGCGTCGCGCGTCGTCGCGACAGAGGCGCGCATCATCGCGATCCAGCCCGCCCGGTCCGTCTCGTAGAGCGGGAGCACCTTGCGGGCGACCACCTCGACGAGGGCCGTCCGGTCGTGCGCGTCCAGCGTCGCCTCGTCGTCGGTCTCGAAGCCGCCGCCGATGTCCCACCCGTTGACGCCGTCCTGGCACGCCTCGGGCCACCAGCCGTCGAGGACGGAGGCGTTGAGGACGCCGTTCATGGCTGCCTTCATGCCGCTCGTGCCCGACGCCTCCTTGGGCCGGCGCGGGTTGTTGAGCCACACGTCGGCGCCGCGCGTCATGAGTGCGCCGGTCGCCATCGAGTAGTCCGGCACGAACGCGACGGCGTTGCCATAGTCCTGCGCCTTCTCGACGAGCCCGGCCACGATCGCCTTGCCCTCGGCGTCGAGCGGGTGGCTCTTGCCCGAGAAGACGAGTTGGAGCCGGCCCTCGCGCAGAAGCGGGCCGATCGTCGCGTCGTCCTCGAAGATCAGGCCTGGCCGCTTGTATCCGACGGCCCGCCGCCCGAAGCCGACGAGCAGGCGGTCCTCGGCGAGGCGCGTCCCGGTCGCCGCTTCGACGTGCGCGATGAGCGCCCGCTTGTTGGCCTGGTGCGCACTCCACAGCGCCTCGTCGCTCCCCGATTCGGCGGTGTCGAGAATGGCCGGGTCCACCCACGTCGGAACGTGGATCCCGTTCGTGATGGCGCCGATGTGCGGCGCGCCGTCGACGCCCTTCCACATGTCGCGGGCGGTCTCGCCGTGGAGTTGCGCGACGGCATTCGCCGCGCGGCTCATACGCAGGGCGCCGACGGTCATGTTGAACGGGCTCCCGCCGAGCGCTTCGAGCCACTCGGCGCCCAGCCCGAGGTCCGCCCCGACATAGGTCAGGCGGTCGATGGGGTGCGTCTCGTTGCCCGCCGGGATCGGCGTGTGCGTCGTAAACACGACCTCCTCGCGCGTCGCCGCAAGCGCCGCGTCGAGGCTGGACCCGTCGGCCGCCTTCTCGCGGACGAGCTCGACGGCCGCCAGGAGCGCGTGGCCCTCGTTGAAGTGGTACACGTCCACGTCGAGCCCGAGCGCGCGGAGGGCGCGCACGCCGCCGATGCCGAGCACGACCTCCTGCGCGACGCGCACCTCGGGCGAGCCGCCGTAGAGCTGCCACGTCGTGGGCTGGTGCGGGTTGCCCGGCAGGTCGGTGTCGAGCAGGTACAGCGGCGCGTTCCCGAACGCCTCGACCTTCCACACCTTCACGCGCACGTCGTCGCCCTGGATCGGGACCGTGACCTCGACGCCCGTGTCGACCACGACGTCGGCGGGGTACGTGTGCGAGCGGTACGTGTCAGCCGGCTGGCCGTCCGCGTCGATGGTCTGACGGACGTAGCCCTGCCGCCACAGGATGCCGATGCCGACGAGCGGCAGGCCCAAATCGTGGGCGCCTTTGAGATGGTCTCCGGCGAGGATGCCGAGGCCGCCGGCGTAGAGCTTGAGCGAGTCGTCGAGGCCGAACTCCATCGAGAAGTAGGCGACGCGGGGGCAGGCGAGAGGCGTTTCAGGCATCGGGATGGCGGGTTAAGCGCTTACACAGAACGCCAAGATATCGCGCGCCGCGCACGTCGTTGCCGTTGGTGCGAACCTGCGTCTCCCCACTCGCGCCCGATGCTGCTCCGCCTCGCCGCCGTCTGCCTTCTCGTTCTCGCTGGGTGCGCTCCTCGCCTGGTGCCACGCTCCGCCACGCCGCCGCTCGATCTCCTCGGCGCGTTCGTAGACGACTACGGCAATGCGTTTTTGATCACGCCCGAGACGTGGACGCAGC
>DASVSE010000353.1:0-6871 GCA_036388235.1 Rubricoccaceae bacterium
CTCGCTCTCGGCCGGTGAGCGCGAGGCCCTCGCCGAGACGGGCACGCCGGCCTCGCGACGCGTGCTCGCCCTGCTGGACAACTCGCGGCGCCTGCTCGTCGCGATCCTGCTGCTCAACACGGTCGCCAACGTCGGCGTCGCCCTGATCTCGGCGCGCCTCGTCGACCTCGCGGCGCAGGGCTACGGATGGGACCCGATGGCCGCGCTCGTCCTCAACATTGCCGTCGTCACGTTCACGATCCTCGTGCTGAGCGAGATCGCGCCCAAGCTCGTCGCAAGCCGCCGACCGGCGTCGACGGCGCAGCGTCTCGCGCCCGTCCTGACCCCGCTCGTGCGACTCGTCTCGCCGCTCGCCGACGTGCTTGCAGCCGGCGCACACGCGCTTCAGACCCGCGTTCAGGCCGCCGCCGAGCCGATTTCGAGTGCGGACCTCAAGACGATGGCCGACGTCGGCGAGGCGCAGGGCTCGCTCGAAGAGGGCGAGCACGCGCTCATCCATTCTATCGTCGAATTTGGCGAGACGACCGTCCGCGAGGTCATGGTGTCGCGGGTCGACATGACGGCTCTGGCCGACGACGCCTCGCTCGGGGACGCCCTCGCGCTGATCCGCGAGTGTGGGCACAGCCGCTTCCCGCTCTACCACGAGAGCATCGACCGCGTCGTGGGCGTCGTCTACGCCAAGGACCTCCTTCCACGCCTCGACGACCCCGACGACAGCCCGGTCGCGTGGGCCGCGCTCGCGCGCAAGCCGCTGTTCGTTCCGCCGGCCAAGGCCCTGGACGACATGCTCGCAGACTTCCAGCGGACCAACACGCACATGGCCATCGTCGTCGACGAGTACGGCGGGACGGCCGGCCTGCTCACACTCGACGACCTGCTCGAAGAGGTCGTCGGCGAGATCCGCGACGAGCTCGACAGCGAGGAGGACGAGCGCCTTGTCCACGCCCTCCCCGACGGCGCCTTTCGCGCCCAGGCGCGCATCGACCTCGACGACCTCGCCGAGGCCGTCGGCGTGCCGCTTCCGACCGACACGTTCGACTTCGAAACGCTCGGCGGGCTCATCCTCGACGCCCTCGGCCGCCTCCCGGACCCTGGCGACGAGGTCGACGTGGACCGACTCCGCCTGCGCGTCGAGACGATGGAAGAGACGCGCATCCTGAATGTGCGCGTCGAGGTCCTGCCCGAGCCGTCCGACGCCGACGAGTAGCCTTCCCTCCCGCCCATGCACCGCCTCGCCTTCGCCCTCTTCGTGCTCGCCTCCGGCTGCACGCCCCGCCCCGCCGCGACGCCCGCCGAGTCAGCATCTGCCGTGGCACGTACGCCCGCAACCACCGTCACGGAGTGGTCGCAAGCGTTTGCGGCTGAGGGCGGGCGGGGCGTGTTCGTCTTGCTCGACCCCGCCACGGGCCGCATGCGCACGTCCGACCCCGAGCGCGCGGCCCGGCGCTTTCTTCCCGCTTCGACGTTCAAGCTCTACAACGCCCTCGTCGCGCTCGACGCGGGCGTCGTGACGGACGTCGACTCGGTCTGGGTGTGGGATGGTGTCCAGCGCTCCATCCCCGCCTGGAACCGCGACCACACCCTCCGCAGCGGCATGGCCGCCTCGACGGTCTGGCTGTACCAGCGCCTCGCCACGCGCGTCGGGCGCGACCGCTACGTGGCCGCGTTCGCGCGCGAGCCGTACGGCAACCGCGTCATGGGCGACTCGCTGCGGTGGTTCTGGCTCGACAACTCGCTCCAGATCTCGGCCAACGAGGAGGTCGCGTTCGTGGACCGCCTGCGGACCGGCACGACCGGTTTCTCAGACGCCGCCGAGGTGACCGTCCGCGGAATCGTGCCGGTCCTGACCGAGCGTACGGGTACGCACGGGCCGGTGCGGATCGTCGCCAAGACCGGTTGGGGCGGCGACGCCGAGATGGGCATTGCCGACATCGGCTGGATCGTCGGGTGGGTCGAGCGTGCCGAGGCAGACGGCGGGCCGGTCGTGTTCGCGCTCAACGTCGAAGACGATCCCGAGTCGGCTGCCCCGTTCGATATGGGACCGGCCCGGCTGCGCATCGCCGAGGCCATCCTGACAGCAGAGAGCATCCTCCCGTCGGCCCGGTAACACCGCTGTTGGGCGTCTGGAAGGGGCGCCCGCGTTTGACGTGCGCGCGTCCCCGCGCGTCGGGTTACTTTGGCTTCACACGGCGCTCACCCGCGCTTCACCCCTGGTTTGACGCCGCGCGGCTCCGGCCCGCCGTTCGTCGCCATCAACCCACCTGTATGAATCTGTTCGCTCGAAAGTCGATCGACGAGCTCCAGGCCGATGCCTCCGCTGAAGGAGCGCACAGCCTCAAACGCTCGCTCGGTCCGCTGAACCTCGTCTCCCTCGGCGTCGGCGCCATCATCGGGACTGGCATCTTCGTCCTCACCGGGACGGCGGCGGCCGAGCACGCGGGGCCGGCCATCGTGCTCGCGTTCGTCCTCGCGGGCCTCGGCTGCCTCTTCGCGGGCCTGTGCTATGCCGAGTTCGCCTCGATGATTCCGATCGCGGGCTCGGCCTACACGTACGGCTACGCCACGCTCGGCGAGCTTATCGCGTGGATCATCGGCTGGGACCTCATCCTGGAGTACCTCTTCGGCGCGGCGACCGTCGCCGCGGGGTGGTCGGGCTACGTGACGTCATTCCTGCGCGACCTCGGCATCAACCTTCCGCCAGGGATCACGAACGCGCCAGGAGACCTCGTCCAACTGCAATCGGGCTCGTGGGTCCGCGCGACCGAGGGTCTCCAGCAGTCGCTCGCGACGCAGGGCATCGACATGGCGAGCCTGCCGCAGGGCGCGGGCGGCTTCAACCTCGTCGCGGCCGCGGCCGTGCTCGTGGTGACGCTCCTGCTCATCCTCGGCACGAAGGAGTCGGCCCGGTTCAACAACGCGGCCGTGGCGATCAAGCTCGCCGTCGTGTTCGCGTTCATCGGCGCCGGCGGCTACTACGTGCTCACGCACATGGACCAGGCCGTCGCCAACTGGACGCCGTTCATCCCCGAGAACCTCGGGCCGGGGCAGTTCGGGCTGGACGGCATCGTCGCCGCGGCCGGAGTCATCTTCTTCGCCTACATCGGCTTCGACGCCGTCTCGACGACCGCTCAGGAGGCCAAGAACCCGCAGCGCGACCTGCCCATCGGCATCCTCGGGTCGCTGATCATCTGCACGGTCCTGTACATCCTCGTCTCGGGCATCCTGACGGGCATCGTGCCCTATGCGCTGCTCGGCGTCGCCGAGCCGATCGCGGTCGGCATCGAGGCGACGGGCTACACGGCGCTCGCGGGCCTGATCAAGATCGGCGCCATCGCCGGCCTGACGTCCGTGATGCTCGTGATGCTCATGGCGCAGCCGCGCATCTTCTTTACGATGTCCCGCGACGGCCTGCTGCCGCCGGTCTTCGCCCGCCTGCACCCGAAGTACCGGACGCCCCACATCTCGACGCTCATGACGGGCACGGCCTGCGCCCTGCTGGCCGGTTTCTTCAACGTCAACGAGCTCGGTCACCTCGTCTCGATCGGGACGCTGCTCGCGTTCGTGATCGTCTGCGGCGGCGTGTGGTACCTCCGCGTGAAGGAGCCCGACCGTGTGCGCCCGTTCAAGACGCCGTTCGTGCCGCTCGTGCCGATCCTCGGCATCGTGGTGTGCGTGTTCCTGATGTCGCGCCTGCCGGTCGAGGCCTGGGAGCGCCTCGGCATCTGGCTCGTGCTCGGCCTGGTGATCTACTTCATCTACGGCCGCAAGCACAGCGTGCTCCAGAACACCGGCCACGCCCACACGGCCCCGCCGCCGGCGGGCGTCGAGTAGCGGATGCGCTGGCTCACGGTTGCGGCCGGGGTTGCCTTCATGGCAGCCCCGGCCGCGTCGCAACCGGCGGCCACGCCGGCCGCGGCGCCGCTGGCCTACCGCCTCCCCGGCCTCGCGTTCGAGCGCACAGGCCCCGACCCTAGAGTGCCGCGCGCCGAGGCGCAGGCGGACTCGCTCCGTCCGCCGGACGACTGGCTCGGGCGCGACAAGGCGCTCCACTTTGGCGCCTCGGTCCTGCTGACGCTCTCGGGCCAGTACGTGCTGACGGACAAAGGCGGGCTCACAAACGGACGGGCCCTGCCGGTCTCGGCCGGTCTCGCGTTCGGGCTCGGGGTCGCGAAGGAGGTCGCGGACAGCCGCCGGGCCGTCGGGCCGCACTTCTCGCTGCGGGACCTTGCCGTCGACGCGCTCGGCGTGGCAGTGGGTGCCCTCGTAACGCGGCTGTAGGCGTGGGTTGGGATGCGGCGGGGCGGCGCCAGCCAGGTGATAAAGACCCTGGGAAGGTCGTCGCTCGCGTCGGAGAGGCCATGGCCGGGGTGCAGTGCATCGGGTTCGGGGCGCCGGGCGGGGTTAACCTGCGGGCTCACGCACCCGCCGATCCCGTGGACAAACCGCGCGACCACTGCGGCCTCTTCGGCGTGTTCAACCACCCCGATGCGGCCCGGCTGACATATTTCGGTCTCCACGCGCTCCAGCACCGCGGCCAGGAGTCGGCAGGCATCGCGACATCCGTCCGAGACGAGGCGCGCGGGCGCCAGACGATGCCTGTCCACAAGGACTTCGGCCTCGTCCTGGACGTCTTCGACAACGAGGCCATCTTCGAGCAGACGCTCCTCGGCGATGCCGCCATCGGGCACACGCGCTACTCGACGACCGGCTCGGCCACCAACCCGGCCAACATCCAGCCGTTCGCGGTCCACTTCAAGGACGGCAACCTCGCGCTCGCCCACAACGGCAACCTCTCCAACAGCCGCGCCATCCGCGAGCGCCTTGCCGCGCGTGGGACGCTGTTCAACACCTCGTCGGACTCGGAGCTGTTTCTCCACATGGCCGCGCAGAGCGACGCGACGGGGGCGGTCCCGCGCATCATCGACGCCCTGCACGAGGCCGAGGGCGCCTTCTCGCTCGTGATGCTCACCGACGACGCGCTCATCGCCGTCCGCGACCCCAACGGGTTTCGGCCGCTCGCGCTCGGCGTCCTCCCGCCCGCAGACGGCCGCGCGCACCCGGCGTACGTCGTTGCCAGCGAAACCTGCGCCTTCGACATCGTCGGGGCGACGTATCTCCGCGACATCGAGCCCGGCGAGGTGCTCGTCATCGACCGGGCGGGGATCGAGCGCGTCGCGGCCGGCGCCGCGCCCGAGACCGGCGAGGGCTTCGACGGCGTCTGCCTGCCACGCGTTGCCACGGACCGCCCGACGGGCGTCTCGCAGTGCGTCTTCGAATACGTCTACTTCGCCCGTCCTGACAGCCGCATCTTCGGCGCGAGCGTGGACAAGGTGCGGCGCAAGATGGGCAAGCGCCTCGCCCACGACGCGCCCGTCCCCGGTCCCGGCCCGGACGGCAAGCGCCCGATCGTGATGGCCGTCCCGGACTCGTCCAACACGGCTGCCATCGGCTACGTGAGCGAGTCCAACAAGCTCGGCCACCGCTGCAAGCTCGACATCGGCCTCATCCGCAACCACTACGTCGGGCGGACCTTTATCGCACCCGGTCAGGCGAGCCGCGAGCAGAAGGTCCGGACCAAGTTCAACCCGGTCGCGGGCGTCTTAGAAGGCCGCGTCGTCGTGATGGTAGACGACTCGGTCGTCCGCGGCACCACGGCCCGGCAACTCGTCCGGATGGTGCGCGAGGCGGGGGCGGCCGAGGTCCACTTCCGGTCCGCGAGCCCGCCCGTGCGCTGGCCGTGCTTCTACGGCATGGACTTTCCTTCGCGCGAGGAGCTCGCGGCCAACGCCTTCCCGTCCGTCGAGGCCATCGCCGACTGGCTGGGCGTCGACTCGCTCGGCTACCTCTCCGTCGACGGCATGATGGACGCCGTCGAGGCGGCCCACGACAGCCGCGAGCGCTACTGCCACGCCTGCTTCTCGGGCGCGTACCCCGTCCCCGTGGGCGACGAGGCGCTCAAAGAGGCCTACGACGACTGACCGCGCCTCTCCCCTCTCCCGAATGCCCGTTCTCCTGTTCGACATCGACGGCACGCTCTACGACGGCCACGGCATCGGCCGCACCGCCGTCGAGGCGACGCTCGCCGCCCGCGCCGGCCGGCCGGTCGACTCGTCCGGCGTCCCGTTCTCGGGCCGGACGGACCCGCAGATCTTCCGCGCGCTCCTCGCCACCCTCGACCTCGACAGCGACGACCATCTTGACAGCGCCCTCGGTGCCTACCGCGACGACATGCTCGCGCGGCTGCCCGGCGCTCGGGCGACGGCCATCCCCGGCGCACCCGAGGCCGTCCGCCGCCTTGCAGGTGCGGGCCTGCCGGTCGGGCTGCTCACGGGCAACCTGGAGCCCGTCGCGTACCTCAAGGTCGAGGCCGTCGGGCTGGACCGCGGGCTGTTTCCGTTCGGGGCCTACGGGTCGGACGACGAGTCGCGGGACGCGCTGCCGGCCGTCGCTGCCGTACGGGCAGCGGCCGTGCTCGGCCGGCCGGTCGAGACGCGCGAACTCGTCGTAATCGGCGACACGCCGCTCGACGTGGCGTGTGCCCGAGCGGCGGGGGCCGTCGCCGTCGCCGTCACGACGGGCCGTTTCTCGCGGGCCGATCTCGCCCACGCCGACCTCGTTCTCGACTCGCTCGACGGCCTCACCGAGACAGCCATCGAGCGGCTGATGGTGTAACGGGCGCGAGGCTTGTGTCCTAGACCGCCCGCGCGATGCGCTCCTCGCGGCCGGCCCGCTTGCGGTACCAGTTCATCATCGGCGTTACCGAGACGCCGTGCACGACTGCACTCGCCGCGACGACCGTCAGCACGATGCCGAGCAGGCGCTCGGCGAGTGGGCCCTCAACGCCGTGCTCGACGGCGTAAAAGAGGTAATA
>DASVSE010000354.1:0-2636 GCA_036388235.1 Rubricoccaceae bacterium
CCCCTCGCGCGCGAGATCGCGCGGGCGTTCGTCCCGCGCATCGGCTGGGGACCCGTCGCGCCCCTGCTCGCCCGCGTGGCCCTGAGGTCATCTGCGCGGGCGGCCATTCCGGAGCCCGTCTGGAAGCGCCTTCGCCGCTTCGGATCGCCTTGGTAGCGGGGCGTCCCGTCCCCGCTCAGTTTTACCGCTCCACCCATGCCTGCCGGCGTCTCCATTCTCGTCCCCGCCTACAACGTGGCCCCTGGGTCGCCGCTGCGCTCGGTCCCGCGCTCACCAGCCGCGACGTCGGCCTTGAGGCCGTCGTCGACGCATCCGCTGACGGCACCCTGGCCATCATCGAAGCCCTCGCCCGGCACGACCCGCGCATCGTCGTGCGCCACTCCCGGCCCCTTTCTGTTCGAGACCGCCTCCCGCCATGCTTTCGCCTAAAGACGCTAATCTCGACGGCCGCCCGGAGAAGGCGTTTGTCTACCTCGTTCAGAGTCGCGGGCCGCTGCCTGACATTTACGCAGATCTCGAGCATGACCAAGCAGACCGCATCGTGCTCTCGTGGCGCGATCCGGTCGAAGGCGGCCTGTTCGCACCGGGCACGACGTGGACCGAAGGCCGCAACCGACTTCTCTCCGAAGCGCGCGCGCGAAAGACGCGCTATCGCTACTACATCTTCCTCGACGACGACGTGGCGTTCGAGCGGGGCGGGTGGCGCGAGTTCGAGCAAGCCCTTCTGACATACGAGCCGGCCGTAGCAACGCCCTACTTCCCGTGGTACGAGGGGATGAGCCGGACAGACCACCGCATGGATGCACACAGGACCTACTGGTTCGACGCCATGTTCAACGCGTTCCACAGCGACGTGGTAGAGGACGGCATCTTGTTGCCGTACGTGGCAAGGTTTGACGAAGAGTCTTGGTGGTACAGTCAGGCGATATTGATATACATGACATTTATAATTTACTACAACCATACATTGCAGATCAATGGAGTGTGGGTGTCCAATGACAAGCACGAAGAATATCCCAAAGGAACGGACTTCAAGAAGGTCATCCGGTGGGTGAACCACGATATCCTCCGCGCGCCGTCGACGTGGCGAGGCAGGGTCACTAGCGCGCTCCGGCGGTTGAGGGGAGCGGGTCCATATCCCCGCCCACGCCCGAAGCGCGGCAGCTACCGGATTTCTCCAGCTCAGAAAGAGCGTCTTTTGCGCCTGGATTCCGCTTTCTGGGCCAGCAGAGCATGAGCGCCCTTCTCCCTGAGTGGCCGATCCTGAATGTCTGCGCCGTTGGCGACCCTCGGTCGCCAGCCATCTGGTCGGGCACGGCGGCCAACCTTACGGCCGCAATTGAGCGCGCCGGCCACCTCGGCCGCGCCTTCAGCACGCGCGGCCCGCGCCCGCTCTCGCTCGCGCTCTATGCCGTCGACCGGCTCGCCTACGGCCCCCTCCATCAGGGGCGCGGGCCTGCGCTCCGCGCGCAGCGCGCCCTCAACGCCGCGCGCCAGACGGCTGCGAGCCCGACGCAGGACACGCTCCACATCACGGCGACCTCGCTCCCGTTCCCCGGCCGGCTGCCAGCCGGGCAGCGCCACTTTCTCTACACCGACTCGACGTGGGACCAGTGGGGGGACCCCGAGCGCATCGGGCAGGGCTGGACGGACCGTCTCCGCCGCACGGCCGAGCGCCTCGAGCGCCGCGCGCTCGCCCAGGTCGCGCACGTCTTCGTGACCGGCGTCAACGTCCGCGACAACCTCACGGAGCACTACGGCTTCTCGCCCGACCGCATCTCGGTCGTCGGTACCGGCTACGGCAACGTCGCCCCGTTCACGGGCGAGAAAGACTTTGACGCGCGACGCCTCCTGTTCGTGGCCAAGGAGCGCTTCGAGGACAAAGGTGGCTCGCTCCTGCTCGACGCCTTCCGGATCGCCCGCGCGGCCGACCCGCGCCTCACACTCGACCTCGTCGGCCAGGGCCACCGCCGCGGCGAGATCCCGCACATCGACGGCCTGACCGTCCACGGCTTCCTCTCCACGGACGACCTCCGCGCCCTCTTCGAGCGGTCGACGCTGTTCGCGATGCCCGCCCCCCACGAGCCGTGGGGCCTCGTCTACCTCGAGGCCCTCGTCTGCCGGACGCCGATTCTCGGCCTCGCCCGCAACGCCTTCCCAGAACTCGCCGGCGACGGGGCCTACGGCTACGTCGTCCCTGAGGCGACCCCCCGCGCCGTCGCCGACGCCATCGCTGCGGCCTGCTCAGACCCGGCCGGGCTTGCCCGCCGCGGTGCGGCTGGGCAGGCTCACACGCTCTCCACGTTCACGTGGGACCTCACGGCTCGTCGCATTGTCGATGCCGTGTCTACTCCCTGACTCTCTTCACATCACACGGCCCTTCCATGTCTCGCGCGCTCGTCCTCACCACCATCAACGCCCCTAACTGGGTCCTCGAGCGCTTTGCCGAGGGCGCCAAGGCCCAGGACATCCACTTTGTCGTCATCGGCGACACCAAGACGCCCGAGCCGTACGTGCTCGACGGCGTCGACTACTACGGCGTCGAGCGCCAGCACGAGGCGTGGGGCGAGGTGTCGCGGCTCATCCCCGTCCGCCACTACGCTCGCAAGAACGTCGGCTATCTGGTCGCCGCGCAG
>DASVSE010000355.1:0-1959 GCA_036388235.1 Rubricoccaceae bacterium
GCCCTCGCGCAGGGCGGCGGCGACCACACGCTCTCGGCCGTCGTCGCGGACGCGGACGCCTCTGCCGCCGTCCGGGCGCTCCACGAGGCGTTCGCAGCCCGGCGCCTGCGGGCGCACATCGTCGTCGTCGGCCGGGGGCGCCTCGGGCGGCGCGTCCTCGATCTTCTGGCGTCCGAAGGCGACCGCCTGCGCGCGGCCGGCCTGAACCTGCGGCTCGTCGGAGTCGCGGACTCGCGGCGGCTGGCGTGGGACGACGCCGGGCTCGACCCGGTCGCGGCCTCCGGTGTGCTCGCCGAAGCGTCGGAAGCAGGCCTCGATGCCCTCACCGACCGCCTCGCGTCGGCGCGGCTGGAGCGCCTCGTCGTCGTCGATGCAACGGCGAGTGCGGACGTCGCCTCCCGCCACGCCGAGTGGCTCGCGCTCGGCGTGGCCGTCGTGACGCCCAACAAGGCCGCGACGGCCCGGCCCGCCGCGGCGTGGGCGCGCACACATGCCGCCGCGCGCGACGGCGAGGCGCCGTACCTCTACGACGCTGCCGTCGGGGCCGGGCTGGGCGTCGTGTCGCGGTTGCGCGACCTGGTTCGAACGGGCGATACGGTCCACGCCGTCGAGGGCGTGCTGTCGGGGACGGTCGCATTCGTGATGAGCCGGCTCCGCGAGGGTGCCGCCTTCTCGCAGGCCGTGCGCGAGGCGCAGGCGGCCGGCTACGCTGAGCCCGACGTCCGCGACGACCTCTCCGGACGTGACGCCGCGCGCAAGCTGGCGCTCCTCGCCCGCGAACTCGGCCTCGACGCCGACCCCGAGGCGGCGTCTGTCGAATCGCTCGTTCCGGACGGCCTGGCCGACGTGCCCCTCGACGAGTTCTGGGACCAGCTCGCCGAGGCCGACGCCGCCTG
Source organism: Rubricoccaceae bacterium (assembly GCA_036388235.1). Taxonomy (GTDB): domain Bacteria; phylum Bacteroidota; class Rhodothermia; order Rhodothermales; family Rubricoccaceae; genus DASVSE01. The sequence continues at coordinate 897 of DASVSE010000355.1, forward strand.
GGCAGATCGCGTCGCCGGGGGCGAGACGCAACTCGTCGCGCACCTGGACACGTCGGGAGAGATTCGCGTTGCCGTTGAGGTGGTCGCGGCCGGATCACCGCTCGCAGGCCTGCGGGGCGCCGAAATCGCCGTCGCCTTCCACACGGCCCGCACGGGCGCGACCCCGCTCGTCCTCCGCGGCCCGGGCGCCTCGGCCGACGTGACGGCGGCCGTGATTCTGGCGGACATCGTGCGGGCCGCCGAAGCGATGCGCTGATCGACGCCGGCCGTCGCGTCGTAAACCAGAGTCCGGGCGCCCGAGGCCGGGCTCCGTACACTGAACGGTCGGGCACCGTGCCGTTCACCTTCCTTCCCGTATGTCCGCTCCGCTCGCTCTCGCCTTGGTCGGAACCGGCCGGATGGGGCAGTCCGTCGCCGCCGTCGCCGCCGAGCGCGGGCATCCGATCGTGGCCCGCTTCGACGCCGAGCGGCCGTTTCTGGACGCCTCCGACGCCGACCTCGCAGGCGTGGACGTGCTCGTCGACTTCTCGGACCCCGCCGTCGCGCTCGCCCACGTCGAGGCGTATGCCGACCGCGGGTTGCGCGCGGTCGTGGGGACGACAGGCTGGACGGCGGACCTCGACCGGATCCGGGCGCGCGTCGGCGCGGGCGGCGGGGCCGTCGTGTGGGCGCCCAACTTCTCGCTCGGCGTGGCCCTCGTCGTGCGCGCCCTGCGCGGCCTGATGCCCCTTCTCGACCGCCTCGGCGGGCCCGAGGCCGGCGGCTACGACGCGTACGTGCACGAGGTGCACCACACGGCGAAGCTGGACAGCCCGAGCGGAACGGCGCTGCGGCTCGCCGACGAACTCGTCGGCGGCCTCGCGCGCAAGACGCGCATCGAGAGTGAGACGGTCCACGGGCGCATCGACCCGGGCGCGCTCCACGTGAGCAGCACGCGCGCGGGCCGCGTCACGGGCGAGCACACGGTCGGGCTGGAGTCGGCCGTGGACCAGATTCTGATCACGCACCGCGCGACCGACCGCCGGGCGTTCGCGGCCGGCGCCGTCACGGCGGCCGAGTGGGT
>DASVSE010000356.1:0-1590 GCA_036388235.1 Rubricoccaceae bacterium
CGTCCAGGGCGTGGAGGGCCAGTACCCGAGCGCGGGCGACATCCTGTTCACCGGCTACAACGGCTCGGGTACCCAGGACGGCTACATCCCCGCGACCAGCGTCGCGGACGCGCTCACGCCGGGCTACGGCTTCTTCTGGTACCTCTACGACCAGAGCATCACGCCGGGCCCGACGGACGGCGGCGGCGGAACGAGCGTGAGCTACCCCGTCCCCGAGCGCCTGCTCGCGACGAGCGGCCCCGTTAACACGGCCGACGTCGTGGCGCCCTTCTCGACCAATGCGGACGGCTTCTACCCCATCGCCAACCCGTTCTCGCAGGCGCTCGCCGCGACGGGCATCACGCGCTCGGCCGGCGGCGGGACGTTCTCGAACATCCTCCAGGCTTACGACCCGACGACGGGCTACGTCTCCATCGACCGGACGACCTCGACGGCCCTCGCGGTCTGGCAGGGCGTCTTTGCCGAGGTGCAGGGCGCGACTGCCCCGACGTTCACCTTCGCCGCCGCTTCCCGGACCGACGCGTCGCCCGTTCTCGTCAGCCGTGACGCGGCCACGACGGGCCTCGCGCTTGCGCTCGACGGTGTGACGGCGGCCGGCGCGACGCACGACGAGGCCGCGCAGGTCCGCTTCACGGACGCGGCCACGGCCGACTGGGATGCCGACGACGCGTCCAAGCTCACGCCTCCGACGGCGGCCTATGCGCTCGTCGCCGTGGTCGGCACGCGCGATGGCGTGGCGCGCCGCCAGGCCGTGCTCTCGCGCCCGACGGGCGACCTCGCCGACGTGACGCTCGCCTTCACGGCCACGCACGCCGGCACGTTCACGCTCACGGCGGAGGCGACGGGCCTCCCGGCCGCGGCGACGGTCCGCGACCTCGCGACGGGCACGGTGGCGCGCCTCGCTGACGGCCTCACGTTCACGTCCGAGGCGACCGACTGGACGGAGCGCTTCGTCGTGACGCTCGGGCGCGGCGCCGTGGCAGGCGAGGCGGCTCCGACCGCGTTCTCGCTCGGCTCGGTCTTCCCGAACCCGGCCACAGACGGCGCTCGCGTGGTGCTCCGCGTCGATGCGGCGCAGACGGTCACGGCGACGGTCGTCGACGCGCTCGGCCGGACCGTCCAGACGGCCTTCGCGGGCGCGCTCGCGGCGGGCCAGGCGCAGGAGATCGCCGTCAACACGGCGACGCTGGCGCCGGGCGTGTACGTCGTCCGCGTGTCGGGCGAGACGTTCTCGGCGACGCGCCGGCTCGTGGTCGCGCGCTGATCGCTCGGTTCCGACGGGTCGCGGCGGGCGCGGGGCTTTGGCTCCGCGCCCGCCGCGCGTTTCAGGCACCAGGGATGCGGCGGGCGATGCGGTACTCGGCGACGAAGGCGGCGTCTTTGACGAGGCGGGGCACGAGGCGGTCCAGGAGGCCGAGCGTGGGGACGACGGTGGAGTAGCCGCCATCGAGGGCGGCGGTGGCGCGGGTGCGGCCGTCCTGGCGGATGTCTCGGGCGGCGCCGAGGGGGCGGGCGGCCTCGACGGCGGCGCGGGCCTCGGCGAGTTCCGTGGGTGTGACGGCGTAGGCGGCGAGGGCGGCCTGGGCCCCT
>DASVSE010000357.1:0-3899 GCA_036388235.1 Rubricoccaceae bacterium
GCTGGTCCCGAACGGATTGAGCGGGCTCACGTTGGCCCCGGCGATGGCGACAATGCCCGGACCGAGCGCCAGGGCGTACAGCACGCGGTCGACTAAAAACGCGCCGAGGCGTGCCACGCGGCCACCCAGCGGTGCCACCTCGTCCAGAGCGAGTTCGTCGGCGAGGGGTGCCGCATGAGTGCGCCGGAGATCCGGGTCGTCGAACCGGTCGTCGCGAAAGGCCGCATCGCCGCGGAAGGCCGGCGCATCGCGGAAGGCGGGCGGGCGGGGCGACGTGGTCCGGGCGACCGTGGTGGCCGGCGACGCCCCGAGCAGGTCGCCGAGGCGGTCCGAAGCGGGGCGGTCGGGCGGTGGGGCGTCGTCCATTGGGCGGCAGGTCGGTGGCGGGCGGATGGTAGACTGACCGATCCACTTCCGCAAGCGCCCGCCGTGCCAAGCCGGTTTTCGCTGTTCAACGACCCTGTCCACGGCTTCGTGAGCGTCCCGAAAGGGCTCCTGCTGGCGCTGGTCGACTCGCCCGAGGTGCAGCGCCTGCGGCGCATCCGCCAGCTCGGGCTGGGCTTCCTCGTCTTTCCCGGGGCCGTCCACACCCGCTTCGAGCACGGCCTGGGCGCGATGGCGCTGCTCCAGTCGGCCCTGGACGCGCTCCGCGAAAAGGGAACGGTCGTCGCGACGGATGAGGTGGAGGGTGCGCTCGCTGCTGCGCTCCTCCACGACGTCGGCCACGGCCCGTTCTCGCACACGCTCGAAGCCGACCTGCTGCCGTACCGGCCCGACGCGAGCGGCGCGGCGCGGCCGTTCCGCCACGAGGCGATGAGCCGGGCCCTGATGGTGCGCTTGGATGCCCGGACGGGCGGCGCGCTCGGCGTCGCCCTCGAGATGTTCGACGGGACGTACGCGCGTCCGTTTTTCCACAGCCTCCTTGCGAGCCAGCTGGACATGGACCGGCTGGACTACCTCCGCCGCGACTCGTTCTACACGGGCGTTGCCGAGGGCGTCGTGGGCGTCGAGCGCGTGCTGAAGACGATGCGCGTCCACCCACCCGGACCGATGGGACGGCTCGTGATCGAGGCCAAGGGCGCGTACGCCGTCGAAAACGTGCTCCTGAGCCGGCGGCTGATGTACGCCCAGGTCTACCTCCACAAGACCGTCGTCGCGGCCGACCACGTGCTCCGGGCGGCCTTTCTCCGCGCCCGCGCTCTGTGGGGCCACGAGCCGGCGCTTGCGCACACGTCGCCCGCGCTGGCGTTTTTCCTCGCCGGCCGCACGACGGCCGACGCCCTCGACGCCCCGGGCACACCCGAACACGAGGCGTTGCTGGACGCGTTCACGGCGCTCGACGACACGGACGTCCTGTACAGCCTCAAGCGCTGGGCCGAGGCCGACGACCGGGTCCTCGCCGACCTCGCGCAGCGCTTCACGGACCGCCGCCTGTTCCGGACAGTCGTCCTGCCCGATGCGCCCACTTCCGACGACGTTGCTGCATGGCACGACGCGACGGCCGCCTGGCTCGTCGCGTCGGGCCTCTCGACGCCCGCAACGTCGAGGGCCGATGCCATGCTCTACGTCTCGACCGGCGTGCAGCGCCTCGCGGCGTACCGCGCGACCGAGGACCCGATCTGCATTCTCGAACGCGACGGCCGCGTCCACGAGCTTACCGAGGCCGATACCCCGGCGGCGCTGTCGCTCGCACAGCGGCCGGACAAGGCCTACGTCTGCCTCCCGAAGGAAGTCGCCCACGTCGTGGGAGCGTAGCCTGCCCGGTGCACCGTGCTCGCTACGAGAAGCGCGAAAAGTCCGGCGCGCGCTTCTCGAAAAAGGCCGCGAATGCCTCCTGCGCCTCGGGCGAGGCGAGGCGCTCGCGGAAGCGGTCGCCCTCGACACGCATCGTGTCCTGAACGGCTGCGGCGTCCGCTCGGCGCAAGAGAGCTTTCGTCAGGCGGACCGCCTCGGGCGGCTTCGCCGCGAGCGTGTGGGCGCGTTCGAGCGCCCGCGCGGTCGGGTCGGCGACGATCTCGTTCACGAGCCCGCCCGCGAGCGCGTCCTCGGCCGAGAACACTTCTCCAAAGAGGAGCCAGCCGGCCGCCCGCATCGGGCCGGCCGCGCGCGGCAGCAGCAGGCTCGACGCCGCCTCGGGCACGAGCCCGAGGTCCACGAACGGCATCTTGAAGCGCGCGCTCGGGGCGGCATAGGCGAGGTCGCAGTGGAGCAGAACCGTCGTCCCAATCCCCACAGCCGGCCCCTCGACGGCCGCGATCAGCGGCTTCGGGAACGTGGACGCCGCGGCGAGAAAGCGGAAGACGGGGCTTTCGGGGCCCGTCGGCGGGTCCATCAGAAAGTCGCCCAGGTCGTTTCCGGCCGTAAACACGCCGCCGGTCCCGCTAAGGACGACCGCGCGGACGGACGAGTCGGTCACAGCCGCGTCCAGTGCGTCGGCGAGGCCTGCGTACATCGCCCGCGTGATGGCGTTTTTCTTGGCCGGGCGGTCGAGCACGAGGTGCAGCACGGCGCCGTCGCGGCGAAGGTCGAGACTGTCCATAGGGTCGGGTGGCCCGGCGGGTCGGAAAGGGTGCGCGGCAAGGTACCGGGCCGGCACGGGCCGGCGCCGCGTTGCCGCCGGGGACCGGCGACGGGTATCTTCGGCGACCCACCCCCGATGCCCATGTCCGTCGCCCTCACCGCTGCCCGCCCCGCGGCCCTGGACCGCCTCCGCGCGGCCGACCTCCCGCTCGCCGCGCAGGCCGCGACCATCGTCGCCGCCGCAGCGATTACGGCTCTGCTCGCGCAGGCCGAGATCAAGTTCTACCTCTGGGAGGTGCCCCTCACGCTCCAGACCGTCGCCGTGTACGGCTCGGGCCTCGTCCTCGGCCGCCGCAACGGCTTTCTCGCGATGGGCCTGTACCTGCTGCTCGGCCTCGCCCTCCCCGTCTTCTCGGGCGGCGCGACCGGCGCGGCCCATCTGGCAGGCGCGACCGGCGGCTACCTGCTCGCGTTCCCGCTCGTCGCGCTCGTCGCCGGAGCGGTCACGGAGCGCACGCGGACGCTCGGGCGCTCCGCGATCGCGCTCATGGCCGGCTCGGCCGTCCTGTTCACGTGCGGCGTCGTGGTTTTGCACACGGCCCTCGGCGACGTGACGTGGCTGCAGGCCGCCGAGATGGGCTGGCTGCGGTTTATCCCGTGGGACCTGGCCAAGATCGCGGCCGTCGCGGGGGCCTACGCCTACGGCCGCCGCGTCTGAGGCTGCCTCGGAGCCGACTCAGAACGCCCGTCCCGGTCTCGGGGCGGGCGTTTTTCGTGGAGCGTTACCCGCCGGGCACGCCGAGCGGCCCTCCATTCGTCCTCCCCGTCCACCGTCCCCCGCTCCGATGCGCTTCCCGACTCTCGCGCTTCTCGCCGCCTCGCTCCTCGCCCTCCCCGCCTGCGACTCGCAGTACAACGACGGCTACGACGACGGCTTCTACGACGGGCAGGGCTCCGGCACCACGACCGCCGGTGCTCGCTTCGTCGACTTCTCCCTCGACGCCCTCGACTATACCGTCAGCGGCGACGCCCGCACGGCGAGCTACCAGTCCGACAACATCGACTCGGGCACGACGCGCACTGCCGTCGAGCGGGCCCTCGCGACGGCCGGCGACGGCGCGCTCGTGATGCTCTACATCAAGAGCTACCTCGTCACCAACCAGTCCGGCGAGGGCGACCCGACCTACTCGGCGCTCCCGATCTCGCGCAGCTTCGACGAGCTCGTCCTCGCGCAGGGCCCGAACGGAACGACGACAACGGTTCCGGTCGTCGGCTACACGGCGTCGTACGAGTTCTCGTTCGACAATGCCGACCTGTACTTCGACATCGTCTCGTCGGCGCCGTCGAGCGATTTCGGAACGGACCCGCGCACGCTCTTC
>DASVSE010000358.1:0-3064 GCA_036388235.1 Rubricoccaceae bacterium
CCGGACCCGGGCCGCGCGTGATGCTCGAAGCCCACGCCGACGAGATCGGCTTCGCCATCAAGCACGTCACCGACGACGGCTTCCTGCGCGTGGACCGGATCGGCGGGACGGACCACGGCATCGCCCGCGCGCGGCGCGTCGTGTTCGCGGGCGCGGTCGGGCCGGTCGCCGGCATTCTCGGCAACACGGCGATCCACCTCCGCGACCGCGACGACGACAAGCTGCCGAAGGTCGAGGACCTGTTCGTCGACGTCGGTGCCTCGGACAAGGAGGGCGTGGCCGCGCTCGGGCTTCGCGTCGGGCAGCCGGGCGTCTACGCCGACGCGGCCGAGCGGGTCGGCGAGACGCGCATCGCCGGCCGGGCGCTCGACAACCGCCTCGGCGGGTTCGTGCTCGCGCGCGTGCTGGAACGCCTCCAGTCGGGCGATCTGCCGGCCGCAACGACGGTCGCGCTCAACGCGGTCCAGGAGGAGATCGGCGGCAACGGCGCCAAAATGGCGACCTACACGATCCGCCCCGACGTCGCCGTCGTGCTCGACGTGACGCACGCGACCGACTCGCCGGGCATCGACGCGGCCAAGCACGGGAGCGTGAAACTCGGTGGCGGTCCGACGGTGACGCACGGGACCGTGAACCACCCGGCGGTCGTCCAGCGCCTCGTCGAGGTCGCCGAGGCCGAGGGCATCCCGCTTCAGCACGAGTCGTCGAGCCGCTACTCAGGGACCGACACCGACGTCGTGTTCACGAGCCGCGCCGGCATCCCGAGCGCCCTCGTCTCGGTCCCGATGCGCTACATGCACTCGACCGTCGAGACCGTCGACCTGAGGGACGTGGAGCACACCGTCGCCCTTCTCGCCGCGTTCGTGCGGTCGGTCCGCGCCGACGACCGCTTTGCGACCGACGTCCTCGGCGACGCCTGAGCCTATGCCCGACGACACGCTCCGCTGCCTCCGCTGCGGCTCCGACTCGGCCATTCCCGATGCCCGCGTCCTCTCCCCAGACTCGAACGGCGCGCACAAAATTCTGGAGGTCGGCGTGCAGAAGCATCCCGAGGCGCTCGTGTTCAAGAGCGAGGTCCGCTCCAGGGTCCGCGCGCAGGTCTGCGCCGACTGCGGGTTTGTCGAACTGACGGCTGCTGATCCCGAGGCGTTGTGGGCGGCGCACCTCGAGCGCATTGCCGGCGGCTGGCAGTAGTCCGCGGGCCGCGGCGGGTAGCTTGCCACGCCCCACCGGACGCCCGTGCCCGACTCTCCTGCCTCTCGCAGCGCCGTGCCTGCCCCGCTCGCGGGTGTCCTCGCCGCCTTTGCCGCCGTCTACCTCATCTGGGGCTCGACGTACCTCGCGATTCGGTTCGCCGTCGAGACGATGCCGCCCTTCACGATGGCGGGCGTGCGCTTTCTGATCGCCGGCGCGATCCTGTTTACCTGGAGCCGCGCCCGGGGGGCGGCTCCGCTGACGGGGCCGCAGTGGCGGACGGCGGCCATTGCCGGCGCACTGCTGCTCGTCGGTGGCAACGGCCTTGTGTCGTGGGCCGAGCAGACGGTGCCGTCGGGCATCACGGCACTCCTCATCGCCTCGACGCCGATGTGGATGGCCTTGCTGGACTGGGCGCGTCCGGGCGGCCGCCGGCCGCGGGCTGGGGTGTGGGCTGGGATCGCACTCGGGCTGGTCGGCATCGTCGTCCTCGTCGGGCCGGGGCAGTTCGGTGGGACGCCGGTCGATCCGATCGGGGCGCTCGCCATCGGAACGGCCTCGTTCTGCTGGGCGCTCGGCTCCATTTACCAGCGCGGCGCCCCCGTCTCCGAGTCGACGCTGCTGAACGTCGGCGGGCAGATGCTCGCAGGCGGGGCCGCCCTGATGGTTCTCGGCGCCGCGTTGGGAGAGCGGCTCGTGATCGACGAGGTCTCGACGCGTTCGGCGGCGTCGCTGGCCTACCTCATCGTTGCCGGGGCCGTGGTCGGGTATTCGGCGTATGTGTGGCTGCTCAAGGTCACGACGCCGGCGAAGGCATCGACCTATGCGTTCGTGAACCCGCTCGTCGCCGTCGTGTTGGGCTGGGCGCTCGCCGATGAGGCGCTAAGCCCGCGCGTGCTCGCGGCCGGCGCGCTCGTCATCGGCGCCGTGGTGCTCATTACGACGGCGGGGCAGCCGAGGCCAGCCGCACCGGATGAGGACGGATCCAGGTGACGGTTCACAGGGATTTCGGCGTTGGCTCGGTTGGCGAGAGACGGCCATCCGTGGTAGGTTTCATCCGTCCGCCGCACGTGGTGCGGGCGGTGTTGCCAGTGTAGCTCAGGGGTAGAGCAGCTCATTCGTAATGAGCAGGTCGTCAGTTCAAATCTGACCACTGGCTCCTCAAAAGTGCCCTCTCACGTGTTGAGAGGGCACTTTTCATTTTGGCGCACCAGGGGAAAGCGCACCGATCCGCACCCCGGCGTAGGGTCTTGCCGTGATTGTGCCGTGATCACGGCAGGGCAGGCGGGGCCGCAGCGAGCGTCGCGGTGTCGAGCGCCACAGCGTCGAAGACGCGCCGGACGTGGGCGGCTCCGCGCGACGGGTCGTAGTGCGCATAATGCCGCTCGATCATCGCGGCCGACGTGCCCATCATTCGGGCGAGGTCGAGCAGGGGGACGCCGGCCGCTGCCATGCGCGTCCCGTACGAGTGCCTGAGCGAGTAGCCCGTGACGTTCTTCCCGACGCCGGCCGCCTCGGCAAGCTTCTGCAGCCGCTTTGAAAGGAAGTCGAGCGCGACCGGCCCGCCGCCGGCCCCTGTGAACACGTGCGCGTCCACAGCCTCGGCCGTCCGCTCTGCGGCCCGCTTGCGGAGCACATCGAGCGCAGCCCCGGCGACCGGTACCGGGCGCGACGAGCCCGCCGTCTTCGTCCCACGCACGCGGACGGTCGGGCCGGGCCCGCCCTCGTCAAGCCGAACGTCGGCCCACAGCAGGCCGCGCTGTTCGCCCGGTCGCAGGCCGGTCCCGAGCCCGAAGAGAAACCAGTCGCGGAGCCACCTGCCCCACGCGCCGCCGCTGTCACCGCCCGCCACCTCGGAGGCGTCGAGCGT
>DASVSE010000359.1:0-11421 GCA_036388235.1 Rubricoccaceae bacterium
CGGACGCGGCCGAGGCCGCGGCGGCGGTGACGACGGTCTCCCAGGGGATTGCGGCCCGCGACGGCCTGCGCCGCGCCTCGGCCGTTGCCAACGCCGAAGTCGACGCGGCGGCCGCGGCCCACGCCACAGCGACGCAGAACCTGATGACCGTCCTCGGTCCGCTCGGCCTCGACGCCCCCGACGGCCCGGCCGTCGCCCGGTTGTGCGATGCCTTCGAGGCGTACCACGAGGCCCGAACGGCCGCATCGCAGGCGGCTGCCCTTGCCGACGAAGCGGACCGGGCCGCCCGGGCCCATCCGTCGTTCGACCGCGGCTTTCTGGCGCTCTCACCCGCCGACCTCGCGCTCCGCCGCGATGAGGCGCGGCTCGTCGCCGCGGGCCGCGACGCCCACCTGGATGCGGCCGCCCGTCTGCGCGAACGCATCGACGGGGCCCGCGCCGACACGACCCTCGCGACGGCGACGACGCGATACGCCGACGCCCTCGACGCGCTCGAAGGCGACTACGACGCGGCGGCGGATGCCCTCGTCGGCGACACGCTTGCGGGCTTCGTCGAGGACGACACGCGCGACCAGCACCTGCCGCGCGTCTTCCAGCGCGCCCGCGCCTATCTCGCCGAGATCACCGCCGACCGTTACCGGCTGGACTTCGACGCCACGACGGGCGCCTTCCGCGCCTTCGACACGTCGACCGAGCGCAGCCTTGCCCTTGACGCGCTCTCGTCGGGCACGCGCCTGCAGCTGCTGCTCGCGGTCCGCCTCGCCTTTGCCGAGGTCCAGGAGGTTGGCTTCCGCCTGCCGGTCCTCATCGACGAGGCGCTCGCGACGAGCGACGGCGACCGCGCGTCGGCCGTCATCGAGGCCGTCCTAGGCGTGTGCCGCGGCGCGAATGCGGCTCCCGGCGAGCGGGCGGGCCGGCAGGTGGTCGTGTTCACGTCGCAGGCCGACGAGGCGGCGCGGTGGGTCCGCCACGCCGAAGGCCTCCCGGACCTCGAGTGCCGCGTCGTGTCGCTCCCCGGCGGAGCCTCGGCCCCGGCCGACCTTGCGGCGGCCCCGGCCGAGCGCACGACGCGGACCGTTCCGGACCCCGCCGGCCACACGGCCGAGTCCTACGCCCGCGCGACACATGCCGCGCCCTGGACGGCCCGTGACCCGCTCGCCGCGCTTCCGGTCGCGCTCCTGCTCGCGCCCGAGGCGGCCCACGCCTGCCTCCGCGCCGGCTTCGACACGTGGGGACCTCTCCGCGCAGCCCTGCGCCGCGGCGCGTCCGGCAGCGGGCCATCGGCGGGAGGCGTCCCACTCTCTGAAGCCGAGACGCGGCGCCTGCTCGCGCGTGTCGCCGCCGTCGACGCATGGCAGCAGGCGTGGCTTGTCGGACGCGGGCGGCCCGTGGACCGCGACGCACTCGTGGCGTCCGGACTCGTCTCGCCGGACGTGTTGCCCGAGGTAGCGGCCCTCGCCGAGGTGCACGGCGGCGATGCCCGCGCCCTCATCGACGCGCTCCGCGTCGCCCCGCCGGCCGGCCTCCGCCGTGCCCGCATCGACGAACTCGACGCCGCACTCGCCGCCCAGGGCTTCGTCGCTCAGGGCACGCCGCTACGCGATGCCGATCTCCGCGCCGCCGTCGCATCGGCAACCGCAGCCGATGCGCTCGACGACGCGCTCGCGACGCTCGCGCGCATCCGCACGCACGCCGAGGCGCTCGCGGCCGAGTTCGCGGGCGACGGCCATGCCCAGCCTGCAGGCCTCGCCTGACACCCGCCCGGCGTCAGGCCATCTCGGCGAGTTCGGCCCACCGCTCCATGTCGGCGTTGAGCGAGGCCGCGAGCGTGCCCAACTCCTGGGACAGCGCGACGGCCGTCGCGGCGTCGGGACCCGAGGCGAGGAGCGCCTCGATCTCGGCCTGCCGCGCCTCGCCGGCCGCGATGCGCGCTTCGACCTCGCCCAACTCGCGCTTCTCGCTGTACGACATCCGTTTGGCCGCCGTCGGCGGGGGGGCAGCGATGGCAGGAGCCGCGGCAGGGCGCGCCTTCGGGCTCGACGCCTGTGCAGCCGCCTCGGCCGCGCGCTCGGCGCGCAGGTCGAGGTAGGCCGAGTAGCCGCCCATCGACTCGCGCAGCGTTCCGTCGGGCTCGAAGCGGAAGAGGTGCTCGGCCGTGCGGTCGAGAAAGTGGCGGTCGTGAGAGACGACGATGACGCAGCCCGCGAACGTGTCCAGGTACTCTTCGAGCGCGACGAGCGTCGGAATGTCGAGGTCGTTCGTCGGCTCGTCGAGCAGAAGCACGTTGGGCGCGCCCATCAGGATGCGGAGCAGGTAGAGCCGCCGCCGCTCGCCGCCCGAGAGCAGCCCGACGGGCGTGTACTGCTGCGGGCCGGGAAAGAGGAAGCGCTCCAGCATCTGCCCGGCCGTGATAAACGAGCCGTCGGCCGTCTTGACGACCTCGGCGACGGCCGAGATGTAGTCGATGAGGCGGACATCGTCGTCGAGGGCGCGGGACTCCTGGTCGTAGTAGCCGACGGAGACGGTCGGGCCTCGGGCGACCGTCCCGGCGTCGGGGGCGAGGCGGCCGGCGATCATTTCGAGCAGCGTCGTCTTGCCCGCGCCGTTGGGCCCGATGATGCCCACGCGGTCCTGCCGTGTGAAGAGGTACGTGAAGTCGCGGACGAGCACGCGGTGCGTGCCGTCGGGCCGGTCGAAGCCCTTGCTCACGTTCTCGACCTCGACCACCTTGGTGCCGAGGCGCGTCGAGGCGGAGGCGATCTCGATGGCGGCATCGGGGCCCTCCCTGGGGGCAGAGATGAGCGTCGTCGCGCGGTCGACGCGGGCCTTCTGCTTCGTCGTGCGCGCCTTGGCGCCGCGGCGGAGCCACGCCAGCTCGCGCTTGGCGAGCTGGGCCGTCTTCTGCGCCTCGGCCTCCTTCACGACCGTCTGGTCCGCCTTCTGCTCCAGATAGTCCGAGTAGCGGCCGACGTAGCGCGTGAGCGTGCCCTTGTCGACCTCGATCATGTGGTTCGTGACGCGCTCGAGCACGTAGCGGTCGTGCGTGACGAGCATGAGCGCGCCCGTGAACCGCGCGAGCGTCTGCTCCAGCCACTCGACGGTCTCGGCGTCGAGGTGGTTCGTGGGCTCGTCGAGGATGAGCAGGTCGGGCTTCTCGACGAGCGCGCGGGCGAGGGCGACACGCTTGCGCTGCCCGCCCGAGAGCGTCGCGACGCGAGCGTCGGTGTCGGACAGGCCGAGGCGGTCCAAGAGGGCGCGAGCCTCGCTGTCGAGGCCCCACGCGCCGAGGGCGTCGATGCGGGCGGCGAGGGACATCACGCGCTCGACGTCGGCCTCGGTCTCGGCCGCGTGCGAGGCGACGTCGTAGTCGCGGAGGACCTGCATGGCCTCGCCGTCGCCGGCGAGGACGGCCTGGAGAGCGGTCTGACGGTCGTCGAGGTCGGGCCGCTGGGGCAGGAAGCCGATGCGCGTCGCGCCGTGGCGGATGACGCGCCCGCCGTCGGGGGGCTCGACGCCGGCGGCGATGCGCAGCAGCGTCGTCTTGCCGGCGCCGTTGACGCCGATCACGCCGACCTTCTCGTCGGCCTCGATCACGAGGCTGGCATCGGCGAGGAGCGGACGGACACCGTAGGACTTTCGGACGCCGTCGAGGGTCAGGAGAGGCATGGGCGGGGGAGGGAGGCGCCTTGGAAGATGCCCTCACCCGCCGGCTCGGACCGCGAAAGCGCCGCGGATCACTATGGGCCTCCGCGGATCGAATCCTCCTTCCGCGTCTTCAGCCAGTCAGATCCGGCCGGTGCAAAACGTTGTCGCGGGGCCGCGCGTTAGAGACCTTCCGCACCTGACTCTACCGCCCTCGATGCGTCCTGTCCTGCTTTTTGCCCTCGCCCTCGGTACAGCGCATGCCCAGCCGTTCGTCCGCGAGGCAACTCCGTTCCCCGTCCGTGATGCCGCTGGTGCGGGTGTCGCCGTCCCGTTCTCGGGTGGCTTTTTCGAGCCGCGCCCGCATTTTGCCGATCTGGATGACGACGCCGACGCCGACCTCGTCCTGAATGTCGGCGGCGCGGGCCTGCAACTCTTCGAGCGCGTCGGGGCGGGCGCCGAGGCCCGATACGAGTGGCGCACGGACCGGCTCGGCGATCTGGAGCCCGGCAACTGGGCGGCGTTCGGCGACCTCGACGGAGACGGCGACCTCGACCTCGTGACGCGCGGCGAGCCGGGCCGAGTCCGCGCCTACCGCAACACCGGGACGCGGCAGGCGGCCGTGTTTACGCGCGTCTCGGATCTGCTCATCGACACGGCAGGGGAGCCCGTCTCGGTCGAGGACTCGTCGATCCCCGACCTTGCCGATGCCGACGGCGACGGCGACCTCGATCTGCTCGCCGGCAAGGCCGACCTCGGAACGATCTCGCTCTACCGCAACGACGGGACGGACGCATCGGGCGCGCCGCGCTTCACGTTCGTCACGGCCACGTTCGAGGACATCTCGGTTTACGAGGCCAACCCGCAGTGCAACGGCCGCCTCGGGCCCGGGGCGCCGTTCGGCGCCATGCCCGGCAGCGGCCCTGCCGCGCCCGCGCTGTCCGAGACGCTCCGCCGGCACGGCGCCAACGCGCTCCGCCTCGTGGACCTCACGGCCGATGGCCGGCCCGAGCTGATCTGGGGTGACTTTTTCGCGCCGAGCCTCTACTTTTTCGGCAACGCTGGCACGCCTTCCGATCCCGCGTTCACGCTCGTCTCGGACCGCTACCCCGTCGGGCAGCCGCTCACGTCCGGCGGGTACAACGCCTCGGATTTTGGCGACGCTGATGGCGATGGCGACCTCGACCTCGTCGTCGGCGTGCAGCGCGGGCTGTGCTTCGACCCGCGCTCGGCCGTCGACAACCTGCTCTCTTACGAGAACGTCGGCACGGCCGCCGTTCCGGATTTCCGGCGGCGCTCGGACCGCCTGATCGGGTCCATCGACGTCGGTTCGCGCGCCGTGCCCGCCGTCGCGGACCTCGACGGCGACGGCGACCCCGACCTGCTGGTCGGGTCGGAGACGGCCCTCGACGGCTCGGGCCGCGCCCGTCTCGCATTCTACCGCAACACCGGCACGGCCGCGGCGCCCGAGTACGCGCTCGAAGATGCCGACTGGCTCGGGCTCGCCTACGACTATGGCGGCTACGGCCCCGTCGCGGGAGACGTGGACGCCGACGGAGACCCGGACCTGATCGTCGGCGGGTTCAACGGGCGCTTTGCGCTCCTGCGCAACACGGGCACGGCGACGGCACCCGCGTTCGTCCTCGACCCGGAGACGGACGGGACGCGCGGCTGGGGCGGCCTCGACGCCGGGCAGTACGCCCGCGCCGCCCTCGGCGACGTGGACGGCGACGGCGACCTCGACGTGATCACGGGCGCGTCGAGCGGGCGCGTGCGGATCCACCGCAACGTCGGGACGCCGCAGGCGGCGGCGTTCCTCGTCGAGCCCAACGGCACGCCGCAGGCGGCCGATCTGGCGTATGGCCTTGCGATCGGCATCCCGGACGTCGTCGGGCAAGACAGCGCGCCGGCCCTCGCCGACCTCGACCGTGACGGCGACCTCGACCTGCTCGTCGGAACCGCGAGCGGGGCGATTGTGACGTTCCGCAACACGGGCACGCGTGCGGCCCCCGCGTTCACCGCCGAGGAGCCGCTCGTCGCGGGCCGCCGCCGGACCGCGCCGGCTCTGGCCGACATGGACGGCGACGGCGACCTCGACCTCGTCGCCGGGACCGATGCCGGCGGCATTCTCTTCTGGCGCCGCGCCGGCGGCACGTCCTCCTCCGAGGAGACGGGCAGCCAGACCGGCGGGCTGCGCCTCGACGTGCGTCCGAACCCGTCGTCGGGCGCGTCGCGGTTCGTCGCGAACACAGACGTGCAGGGTGAGGCTGTCGTGTTCGATGTGCGTGGCCGCGAGGTCCAGCGGGTCCGGTTTGCCGGCCGCGAGGCCGAGTGGGACGGCCGCGACCGTGCCGGCCGGGCAGTCCCGGCCGGCGTCTACGTGGTTCGCCTGCGTGTGGGCCGCCGCGAGGCGACAGCCCGGTTCACCCGCGTCGGATAGGGGAGAGGGCGCCGGGCTGGCGCCCCTTCCGACCTAGCGGATCCGCGCTGTGTAGCGGACCGTCGCCGTCTCGTCCGCGCCCAGGCTCAGGCTCCACTGCGCTGTGCGCGCGTCGAGGCGCTCGGGCTGCGCCTCGCGCCCGTCAACCGTCGCCGAAACTATGCGCCAGTCGCCGTAGAACGCCCGCTCGACGACGTCGACCTCGGCCGCCGTCTGCTTGCGGTTGCGGACCTCGATCTCGACGGTTACCTCGCGCTCGCGGTTCGAGATCTGACGGCTCGACACCTCCCGGCGCGTCCCCACGACGTCGAACGCGTCTCCGACGTAGAGACGGAGCGTCTCGCCGCGCGGCGTGTGCTCGATGCGGTCCTCGCCGAGAAACTGGAGCGCGCCGCGCGCATCGACCTTGTACACACGGACGGTCCCAGCCGGGAGGGGCATCCCCATCCGGTTGGCGTCGGTATTGGCGACCGTCATCACGACCGCTGCCGAGCGCTCCTCACCCGTCTCGCCGGGGCGGGCGGGGCGATAGAAGGGGAAGTACTGGCCCGTCGCGTCGATGATCAGCCGCCGGCTTGTCCCGACGGCCTGCGCCGAGAGCAGTTCCATCTGCTTCGTCTCGCGCTCGGCGATGTCGGTCGGGTTTGGGAAGGTGTAGAGGTGGTACTCGAAGAACGCCTCCTCGGTCGGCGCCGCCTGGACAGCCACGGCGTCGTACATCGCCACCTCGCCGCGGGCCATCATGGGCGGGCGCGGCGGCTGGACGCGGCGGACGTCGCCGGCGATGAGCTGGAGCGCGGCCTGGCGGTACGACGTCCCCGACTGGTTGTCCAGCGTCACCCAGCCCGTGAGGTCGAGCGCCGTTTCGTCGTCGTTGACGACCGCGACATAGTCCGCCTCCCACGTGATGCCGTCGGTGAGGTAGCGCGCTTCGAGCCGCTGCGGGCCGTCAACGGCCGAGTCGAGTTGCCACAGCAGGCTCGGACGGGAGAGAAGACCGTCGGGGAGTGTCGTGAGTTCGATCGTCCCCGCAGGGTCCACGAGCACACGGCCGTCGTCGAGGCGGACGATGCGGCCCTGGCCGGGCTGCGAGATGAGCACGCCCTCGTCTACGACCGTCGTCTCGCCAATCTGCCGGACGAGGCGGATGCGCTGACCGACGGCCGCGTCCAGGACTGACTGGGTCGAAACGAGGTTGTACTGGTAGTTCTGTTCACGGACCGAGACCGAGCCGGGCGACGAGAGCGACGCCAGCGAGAGACTCGTCGGGTCGATGCGGGCGGGGACGCCTTCGAACCGAACCGACATCAGGCCGCGGCGAAGCGGAATGGTGCGGACCTCGCGAACGACGGCAAAACCTCCGTTGTAAACGGTTAGGGATGTCGATTCACGGGTTTCGGGGGCGGAGACGACGGGCTGGGCGCTGGCCGTCATGTTCGTGGCGAGGAGGATGAAGAAGGCAACTGGTCGCATCGGCGTAGGGGAGAGGACGGGACTGAGACGCACCATATGCCCAGTTCCGTGCCTGGTAAAGCACCAGAACAACATCTTGGAACCGAACAGCACCCACGTTGGAGCGTACTTTGCACGTCGGACCGCCGCACGCAGGATGCAGCGCCCGACCGGATCTAGACTGACGCTGCGGAACCTGCGCCCGAGAAGTGGACTAGGAGTTCACAGAGGCGGTTGCCCCATTCCGCTCCCGCTCTCTACCTTTGGCCCGCACCTCCCCCCACCCGTTCCCCCTTTAGAGGACCCCTCATGCTTAATGTGGCACTCGTAGGCCTGCTCGCCAGCTCACTGGCGATCGGCGGCGGTGACAGCAAGAACCCGCAGTCTGGCGAGAAGCCAGCTCCGGACAACGCTGTCCCCGGCATCTTCATCTCCTCCGACGCCTCGGCTACGCCGGCGGCGACTCCGCTCACGATTCAGGACACCTACGCCTTCGGCCGGGAGAACAGCGCGTCGCCGCTTCGCCTCTGGGCGAGCTACGCGCACGGCACCGTCGACCGGTTCTGGAACACCTCCGGAGATTCGGGCGGTGACGCCGGCAACATCCAGATCGCGGGCACGGACGGCGAGATCGAGTCGCAGCGCGCCATCTTCGGCGGCGAGATCGGCCTGCCGGTGCGTCTGTTCGGCTTCGGCATCGGTGCCGGCGCTCAGCTGACGCTCGCCCAGAACCAGTTCCAGGTCGAGGCCACCCAGACGCCGGGTAACAACCCGCCGATCCCCGGCTTCCCGGCTGCAGGCTTCATCGCTACGGACCTCGACAGCGGCTTCAAGCTCCAGGGCGTGAAGGTGTACGGCGCGGCCCGCGCGGGCGCCATCGGCCTCCACGGCGGCTACGTCTTCGACCTCGGCCAGGAGCGCACCTACGGTCCTCCCGTCGCGGCGCTGGGCGGCGCCGTTCTCCCGACGAACCTCTCGAACTCGGACGGCCGCGACGCGATCTTCGTCGGCGCCGACTTCGACTACCCGAGCGAGCGTCTCCGGCTCTTCGGGGCCGTCGACTACTACCTGCTCCAGCAGGGCGGTGAGAACAACCCGAACACCGCGGCGGACGAGTCAACGACCGATGGTGACGACATCATGCAGGCGATGCTCGGCCTCGGCTTCCGCGCCAGCATCTTCGAGCTCGGCGCTGCGCTGCAGATCCAGGCGCGCCTCTCGCAGCCGCTCGTCGGCGGCATCGGCACGCAGGAGGGCATCGGCGCATCGGCCGCGACGATCGCGCCGTACCTGCGCATCTCCCCGCCGCAGATCCCGGCCTCGGTCTTCATCAAGGGCGCTGTCCTTGAGGAGTACACCGAGTTCGGCTATGCCCTCGGCGGCTCGAACTCGCCCAAGCCGAAGATCGGCTTCACGGCGGGCCTGACGTTCGGGTTCGACTGATCGGCGCCCGCGCCTGATCGACCCTCAGGGACCGCCCGGCGTCTGCCGGGCGGTCCCTTCCTGTTTCTGCTGTCCGTCTGCTGTGTTGTCCCTCCGCTCCGTTCGTGTCGTCGTGGTCCTTGCTGCGACGCTCTCCGCTTGCGGGCTCACACGTAGCCCGCAGACCCTTGCCGAGCGGACGGCCCATACGTCTCAGCGCCTGGACGCCGCCTCGACGCCCGACGCGCGGCGTGCCGTCCTGGTCGCTCTGCTTGCCGAGGCTGGATTGACGCCCATCGCGGGGACGCGATTCGAAGCCGGCGATCTGGTCGCCGGCTTTGTGCCGGGCCGCCGGGCCAGCCGTCGCGATACCCTCGTCGTGGTCACGACGGCGGCTGATGGTCCAGCCGCGGCAGCGCTCGTCGAGGCTGCGCGCCTCATGGTTGCGCGGGCGGACTCGCACGGCGATACCCCCGAGCGGAGCGTGCTGGTCGCGCTGTGGCCGGCCGGCGCCAGCCGGGCGGAGGGACTCGCGGCAGTCCGCGCGTTCCCACTCTGGTCACCCGCATCGGTCCACACCATCCTCGTTCTCGACCCCGACCGGGCCGACACGGGCGAGGTTGCCGGTGACACGCTCGTCGCGTCGATCCAATCCAGCACCGGAGCGCCGGCTCAGCCAGATGGGGTTGCGGCCCGTGTGCTGGCTGCCGCGACCGCCGGCCCCGTCCGGACACTCCCCTTCACCGACTGATGCTTCCCGTTCTCGCCACCGATTCGGTCACTGACGATCTCGCCCGCGCCGTCGGCTACGCGCTCCTGTGGGGGTTAGAAGGCGTGGCCGTCCGAACCGTCGGAGGCGAGCGCGTCCCGTTTGTCAACGAGGCGGCGCTGCGCCGCCGCCTCACCGACAGCGAGATGCCGCTCGCCGTGGCCGACCCCGGTCTGTTCGAGGGCGATGCCGGGCGCCGCGCCGTGTGGCTCAACGACGTGGCCGCATTCGACGACACGGCCGCGTTCTGCCGCCGCCTGGAGTGCCGGGTCGTGCGCATCGGCGCCCTCGGGGCGGGCGGGGACGACGAGGCGCGGGCCGAGGGGCTGCGCGCGCTCGGTGACGCCGCATCCCGGCACGGGCTTCGCCTCGCCGTCCGAAACGAGGCCGGCACTGCCGTCGCGACGGGGGCTGCGCTGGCCGATCTGCTCGCGCGGGCCAACCATCCGGCCATCGGGGCCGACTGGCAGCCGGCTGAGGCGCTCGCTGCTGGCGAGGCGCCGCTCGACGGCCTGGACGCGCTCCTCAGCACGCCGGGCCGCGTCGCGTGTGTCGCCGTTTCAGACGTTCAAACAGCCGAAGACGGAGCGCGTGTGGATGCCGTCGTCGGCGAGGGCGAATTGGCCTGGCCCGAGATGCTGGCACGACTTGCCGCTGCGGGCTTCGACGGGCCGCTTGCCCTCGATGTGCCAGGCCGCCCGAGTGGTCCGGCCGGGCTTGCCT
Source organism: Rubricoccaceae bacterium (assembly GCA_036388235.1). GTDB lineage: Bacteria > Bacteroidota > Rhodothermia > Rhodothermales > Rubricoccaceae > DASVSE01. Next base: position 10,449 of record DASVSE010000359.1, read on the forward strand.
CCGGGAGCGCTCTCGTCCGGCTCGTTCGCGCGGCCCGGCGTTCCGCGGGTCCGGCCGGTCGGGCTACTTTCGGAGCGTGACCGCGTCCCCGGATCCTCCGTCGCCCCGCGTTTTCGCCCACCCGGTCCCGCCGACGTGGGCCGGGCGCGCATGGTTCGCGTGGGTCGCCCTCGTCACGAGCGTCTGCTGCGGGCTGTTCAGCCCTGGCCTCGTGCTCCACTCGGCCTTCCGCCCGACGGCGCGAACCTTCGTGTCGTGGATGCGCCCGTGGAGCCGGACCGTGCTGCAGCTGTGCCGAATCCAGACGCGCCTCGTCGTGCGCGCGCCGCTCCCTGATGGGCCGGTCGTGTTCGTTGCGAACCATCAGAACGTCGTCGACGTGCTTGCGACGTCGGCGCGGCTGCCGCGGCCGTTCGTGTACGTCGCCCGGCACGAATTGCGGACGTGGCCCATCGTCGGATGGGTGCTGGAAAAGACGGCGTGCGTCTTTATCGACCGGTCGAGCGCGCGCCGTGCCGTCGAGACCCTGCGCGCGGCCGGCGAGCGTATCCGCGGCGGCGACTCGGTTCTGCTCTTCCCCGAGGGAGGGAGGAGCTACACGCACCACACCGAGCCGTTCATGCGGGGCTCGTTCATGCTTGCCCTCGAAGCCGGCGTACCGATTGTACCCGTGACCCTCGTCGGCCACACGGGCGTGCTGGACGAGCGGCACTACGCCGCCCGTCCGGGCGAAACCCTGATCGTGCTCGGCGAGCCCGTCCCGACGGCGGGCCTGACGCGTGCCGACGCCGGCACCCTCGCCGACCGGCTGCGAGCGACGATCGAGGCCGAACTGTCGATCTACGGCTAGCGCCGAGTCGGCCGGGCACGCAGGTCTTAGCCGAACCGCCGCGGCCGCGCCCCGCCGATTCGAGGCGCCGAGCCGGGTCGGTATCTTCGATCGGACGGTTGCCTGGAGCCCGTCGACGCCTTC
>DASVSE010000360.1:0-6047 GCA_036388235.1 Rubricoccaceae bacterium
GGCCTGTGGCGTGTCGCGCACGAAGCCTTTGCGCTCTACGACGAGACCGCCGGCCTCGGGACGGCCAACGTCTGGGCGTCGGCCGTCGCTGCCGGCACGCTCTACGTCGCAACCGACGCCGGGCTGTACCGTCAGACGCCGGCGGGCTTCGTTCGCGACGCGCGCGTGCCGCGCGGCGAAGGCGTCCGGACGCTGGTCGTGGCGCGCGACGGGCGCCTCTGGGTTGGAACCGGCAGCGCTATCGTCGCCCCCGACGGGCGCCGGATCGGGACGTCCCAGGGCCTGCCTGACGGAACACTGGCAGCGATGGTGGAGGGCCCGGATGGCAGCATCTGGACCGGGTCGACCGGGCTCGGCCGCATTGCGCCCGACGGCTCCGTTCGGGTCTACGCTCTACCTGGACGGCCTACGGCCCCGCTCGTCAACGCGCTTCTGTTCGACCAGGCTGGCACGCTGTGGGTGGCCGCCGACAACGGCGTGAGCCAACTCGACGTCCGGTCCGGCGGCACCCGACTCGTCCCCGTCCAGACGGGGCGCGGAACCGAGGTCGTCAACGCGCTCGCGCAGGCGCCATCGGGCGAGGTCTGGGGCGGGTTCAGCGACCATGGCCTCGTTCGGTTTACGTCCGGCGGACCCGAACTGCACCCGTTCCGCGGGCGTCTGGCCGGCGCGACTCTGTATGCCCTCGCGACAGCACCCGACGGCCGCCTCTGGGCCGGGACGACGCGCGGCCTGGTCCGGCTCGACCCGTCCCGAGCGACGGCTGGCCAGGCCCTTCCCGCAATCGTCTACGACGCCGACCGTGGGTTCACGCCCGTCGAATCCAACCTCGGGGCGCTGCGGTGGGACGCGGCAGGCCTGCTCTGGTCCGGAACTCCCTCCGGGCTTGTCCGCTACGACCCCCGCGCGACGCGCGCCGTCCGCGTCCCGCGCGTCCACATCACGGGCCTCAGCCTCGGCCACGGGACGGACTGGCGCCGGCAGGCCGACCGCGTCGACACGCGCGGGCTGCCGGTCGGACTCCGCATTCCACACAACCACTCGACCGTGACGGTGTCGTTCGTCGGCATCGAGATGGTCGCCCCGGAGGGCGTTCGCTACCAGTATGCGCTGGCGAAGGCGGGGACGACCCCTGACGAGTGGAGCCCGGTCGGAGATGCCCGCTCGACGACGCTACCGGATCTGATGCCCGGCGACTACACGTTCCTGGTCCGAGCAGCGGGCTCCGACGGCGCATGGTCGCGCCCGGAGACGCTCTCGTTCACTGTCGTTCCTCCGTTCTGGCAGACACGCCTGTTCGTGCTCGGCGTGCTGCTGGTGCTGCTCGGCGGGTCGGTGTGGACCTACCGCTGGCGCATCCGCGAGTACCGCGGGCAGGCCCGCAAGCTTGCTGAGGCGGTCGACCGCCGCACGACCGAACTCCGCGACGAGAAGGACCGCGCCGAGGCGGCGCTGGCGCGGCTTGCGGAAACGAATGCCGCGCTCGACATCGCGCGAACGGACGCCCTCGGGGCTGCCCGCGCCAAGTCCGAGTTTCTGGCCACGATGAGCCACGAGATCCGGACGCCCATGAACGGCGTCATCGGCATGACTGGCCTGCTGCTGGAAACCGAGCTCGACCCCGAGCAGGCCGACTTCGTCGAGACGATCCGCGTCTCGGGCGAGACGCTGCTGACAATCATCAACGACGTCCTCGACTTCTCGAAGATCGAAGCTGGCAAGGTGGACTTGGAAGCCCAGCCGTTCGAGATCCACCGCGTCGTCGAGGAGGCCCTCGATCTGGTGACCCCGCGGGCTGCGGAGCAGGGCGTGGACCTTGCCTACCATGTCGCGGCAGACGTTCCCCGCGCCGTCCGCGGCGACGTGACGCGCGTGCGCCAGGTGCTCATTAACCTGCTGTCGAACGCGGTCAAGTTCACCCATCAGGGCGAGGTCGTCGTCAAGGTCGAGGCCGATCCGCAGGGCGTGCGCTTCACCGTTCGCGACACGGGCATCGGCATTCCCGAGGATGCGCTCCCGACGCTGTTTGACGCGTTCACGCAGGCCGACGCGTCCACGACGCGCCGCTACGGGGGAACGGGACTGGGGCTCGCCATTTCGACCCGCCTCGTAGCCCTCATGGGCGGCACACTCTCAGCCGAGAGCACACCTGCGCCCGCGCCCGGGCACGGCTCCACGTTTACGTTCGCCATCGACGCCGAGGCCGTCGACGTGCCCGCAGCGCCGATCGAGGCGGCACTGGCAGGACGGCGCATCCTCGTCGTGGACGACAACCGGACCAACCGGCGCATGGTGGACCTGCAGCTTCGAGCAGCAGGCCTCGACGTCGTGCTCGCCGCCGACGGCCTCAGTGCGCTCGCCGCAGACCGCTCAGCTCGCGCCGCAGGTGCGCCGTTCGACGCGGCCGTGCTGGACTTCCACATGCCGGGGATGGACGGCGTTGATCTCGCTCGCCGCTTCCGGGCGATGCACGGCGCGCCGCGTGTGCTCGTCATGCTGAGCTCGCTTGCCGAGCGGCCCGCCGACGCCGGCGCGCTCTTCGACACGTGGCTGCCCAAGCCGACCAAGCGCGCAACGCTGCTCCGTGCCCTCGCGACGGCCCTCGCGCGTGTCGACGCCCCAACGGCAGCTCCGGGTGCAGCCGACGCACCGGCGCTAGCCGTGTCGGGTCGCCCCGCGCTGCCCTCTGGGCCGCCGCTCCGGGTACTTATCGCCGAGGACAACGCCGTCAATCAGAAGGTGGCGCTGCGCCTGCTCACCCGTCTTGGCATCGAGGCCGACGCAGTCGGCGACGGCGCTGAGGCGGTCGCGGCCGTCCACGCTGCCGCGTCGGGCGAGCTTCCGTACGACGTCGTGCTGATGGATGTCCAGATGCCCGTGCTCGACGGACTCGCGGCCACGCGCCGCATCCGTGAGACCATCGCAGCGGACGCGCAGCCGTTTATCGTCGCCCTGACGGCGAATGCGATGGAGGGCGACCGCGACACGTGCCTCGCGGCGGGGATGGACACCTACGTGCCAAAGCCGATTCGCCCCGAGGCGCTCGCCGAGGCGATTGCGGCCGCCCAGACCCGTCGCGCAGACGCCCAGAGCGCCCGTGCCACGGTCGAGCCCGTCGAAGTGGGCTGACGACGTCAGTCGTAGCCAAGGCCGCCAGTTGAGCGCCGCGGGGTGCTTTGCTGCGAGACGGCCTCGGAGGCGCACACGCCCGAGACGGGGTTGCCGACCGTGCGCACGATGTCCTGAGGATCGGCCTCGATGCGTCGCCCGGCCAGTTCAGACTCGATGACGCGCGCGACGAGCTGATCGACGGTCTGCACGTCGTAGCACGGCACGCGCGGCTCGCCGTGCGCGTTGCCGACCCCGCTGTCATCGGTGAGCCAGAGGTAGCGGCCCTGGGTCAGCACGGCGGCCGTGCGGAGAATGTGCTCGGCTGTCGCGTCAACGCCGGACGCGGCGAGCGGGTAGAGCCGCAGACCGCGCGCGCGGGCTTCACGGACCGCTGCGAGCGTCTCAGAGAGCCGGTTCGCGTGCGGCGGTGCGTCGGCAACGACGAAGGCGATGCGGGCGGCCGTGCCAGTCCGCCAGTCGAGTTCCAGGAGCGCGTCGAGTGCCTCGTCCATGGCCTCGGGCATGTCGCCCCCGCCGCCAGCGGAGAGCTGGGCAAGGCGGCTGCGCATCTCGCGCTCGGACCGCGTAAAGTCCCACCGCCGGACGACGAAGTCGTCGCCATGGTCTCGGTAGGCGACGAGGGCAAAGCGCAGGTCGGCGTCGGGATAGCGGCGACGCGCTTGAGCGATGATGTTCTCGAACTCGTCGGTGAGGTATCGGTGCTCGTCGCCCATGGAGCCCGTCACGTCGAGCACGACGGCGAGGTCGAGCGCCTGCGGGCGCTCCGCCCGGGTCCGCAGGCGGATCGTGCGCTGGGCGTCGCCGCGGAGGCGCCGCACGTCGACCGTCTCGGTGCGGGCGGTTCCACGGCCACCCGGAGCCGTGACACTGATCTCCAGACGCTCGGTCCCGACTCCAAAGTCGTAGCGCGGGAAGAGGGCGAGGCGCCCGTCGGTTCCGGCCTCGGTCGTGAGGCCCGCGCCGCGACCGCCCTCGGCATCGATGCGGACGCGCGCGCCGGCGATGGGGCGGCCGTCGAGGTCGAGAATGCGGAGCGTGAGGCGGTCGTCGAGGCGGAGGTCACGGAGCGAGCTGCCGCGCTGGACGGCGCGCTCGGAGTAGCTCAGAAAGCGGTCCCAGTTGAGGCCGTCGTCGATGTCGCCGGCCGTGAGAACACCCGCGCGTGTCTGTGAGCGCGGCGGCGTGCGCCGCGGCCGCGGCGCCGCCCGCTCGCCATCGTCCGTGTCAGCCTCAGAGCGGCTGCGCATAACGGCATCTCCGCCGGCCTCGGCCGACGTGGCGCCTATTTCGCGGCCCATCGGCGCGGCAACCGGGGGGGGCGCGCCAGGCGCTGTCCGGCGGGGCGTGCCGGGCATGTGCATCTCCGTTCCCCGAGCAGCGCCGCGGTCGGCCACGACGACCTCGATCTCGGCGGCTGTCAGGCGCACGTCCAGGCGCGCCGGCGTGCCGTCTCGGAGGACGACGCCCCGCTCGACCCGGCCCGCAAACCCGACAGCCGTCACGCGGACATCGACAGTCCCGACCGGACCGTCCGTAATCTCGAACCGGCCCTGGGCGTCCGTTGCCGCACCGAGGGCCGTTCCGATGACCGTCACGTTCGCAGCGTGAATCGGCTCGCCAGTCGCGGCGTCCGTGACGGTCCCGGAGAGGACGGCGGCAGGCCGGGGCGACGCAATCGCCGCGGTCAGAATCGGGACGAGCAGAAGGGCTCGGAGAGGCAAGGCGCGCATCGGGGCGGGGGCTGGGTGACAGACCCGAGCCGCCGTGCGCGTCGAGAACGTCACACTGGGCCCGGTGTCTGCTCCAACGGCTACCCGGTCCGGATCGTACACCGGACCTTCACACAGTGCCAGCTCAGTTCGTCGCGGCGACTGAGAATGGCTTGCGGGGCATGAGCGCGTCGCGCTCGGCGGTGTGGTGCGCAAAGACGGCCATGACGGCCGCGGCCTGCTCCAGGTCGTCCGGTGCGAGGTGGTCGTAGACGTCCATCGACGTGTGCCACGTCTGGGCGAAGTACGCGAGCGGGTCCTGGATAAACTGGAAGCCCGGGATGCCGGCGGCGTCGAACGAGAGGTGGTCTGTGCCACCCGTGTTCTGGAGCGTCGTCGTGCGGGCGTCGGGATCGCCGTAGGCCGCGAGCCATGCGGAGAAGATCGGCTCAGCAGCCGTGTTGCCCTGGGCGTAGATGCCGCGGATGCGGCCCGAGCCGTTGTCGAGGTTGTAGTACGCTGAGACGGTCGCCTGATCGGGCGTGACAGCCGTAATGGGCGCGCCCATGCCGGCCTGCGTCGCGTACCGGCGGGTCACGTGGCCGCGCGAGCCCCACAGGCCCTGTTCCTCGCCCGACCACAGCGCAAAGCGGATCGTCCTCCGTGGGCCGCTCCCGCGCGCGTCGTAGTAGGCCTTGAGCACGCGGGCCGCCTCCATCACGACGGCCGAGCCGGCCGCGTTGTCGGTCGCGCCGGTCCCGCTGTGCCACGAGTCCTGGTGGGCGCCGAGAATGACGACCTCGCCGGCGAGGTCGGTCCCGCGAATCTCGGCGATAACGTTTTCCTCGGGCCGCGCGGGCAGGAACGCCACGTCGAGGTCTAGATCGAGCGTGATGCGCTCGCCGGCTGCGGCGAGGCGCATCAGTCGGTTCGCGTGCTCGTCGAGGAGGACGATCTGCGGAACCGTCGTCGCGCCCTCGTCCCACGGCTGCGGGCGCGTCATGAAGGACGTCTCGGGGTCGGCGGCCATCTGCGCGGACGTGGTCCGGACGGCCCCGTGGCCGCCCGTGCCGGATGGCTCGAGGATCGCGGCGGGGCCTTCGGAGAAGAGGCGGTTGCGGCGCGTCTGAGTCGCCCGAGCGCGGGCAATCGTCTCGGGCGAGTAGGTCCGGTTGCCGCTGGCTACCGACGCGGGGGCATTGGCGA
>DASVSE010000361.1:0-1662 GCA_036388235.1 Rubricoccaceae bacterium
CAGCGGAGGACGGTGACGCGGGTGGTCCGGACCTCCTCCCCCGCCGTGAGCCGCACGACGTAGACGCCGGGCGCGACCGACGCGGCATCCCAGTGCGCAACGTGGCGGCCGGGTCGGTGCGGACCCTCGACGAGCGTCGCCACGCGGCGGCCGAGCACGTCGAGCACCTCCACCGTGACGTCCCCCGCCGCCGGGACCACGTAGGCGATCGTGGCCAGGCCTGCGGCCGGGTTCGGCGCCGGCGACGCGAGGGCAAGGGCGGCTCCGCCCGCGTCTTCCTCCGCGCTCACGGCGGCGTTGAGGGTAACGGGGATGGTGACCACGCGCTGCGTCGGGTCCGACGTCCAGATCACGAGGTCGGCCGAGTACGCGCCGGGGGCGAGGTCGACCGTGTTCAGCGTGAGCGCAACGTCCGCCGATGTGCCCGGCGCGAGCGCGCCGTTTATGCCGGAGAGGGTGACCCATGGCGCCGTACGGGTGATCCGGGCCGTGAGGTCGTTGTGGACGTAGGGCGAGTTGAAAGCGACCGGCAGCCCTACCGTCCCCGTCCCGTCCTCAATCCCGATTGTGGCGCTGTTGGTGACGCCGGTCATCTGGCTGTAGTTGAACGCGATCTCGCCGTTCGCGTACAGCACTGCTTGGAAGGTGTAGCTCCCGCTCCCGCCCCCAGTGCTCCGCGTGGCGTTCGTCCACTGCACGATGAAGCGGTCGTTCGCGACGTCGTGGTACGTGTCCGTCTGCCCCGGCGACGTGACGTTGAGGTCGTCCCAGAACGGGGCGATGAGCTGGTCGGGCGCGTTCCGGGTAGGGATCGGCGCGTTCGAGGAGTACGGCTGATCGGACGGTCCGTACGCGCCGATGAAGGAGAGGTACCCGTTCGTCGAGATCCGCACGGCCGTCTTGTTCGACCCGTAGAAGGGGAACGGGAACGGGAGGTTTACCAATGCGGCGGAGTTGTTGCCCGTCGGGCCTGTGGTGCCGACCGACGAGACGTCAAGCCAGTCGAAGGGGGGTCCGCCGGGGCGGTCGGTGTCCTGCCAGCGGTAGCCGTACGCGTCCGGACCGCCCCCGAGCGCGGTAGGGGCGGACGGGAACAGCGGGAGCACGTTCTGGAGGCGGGCAGAGAAGGCGAGGTCCTGCGCGCCTGGGGCCGCCGTGTTCGTCACGGTCACGGTGGCCATCGTGGCGCCAGGGCCGCTGTGGACAACGGTGACAGACGCCGGGGTGACCGCGGCAGCCGCGGTGGGGGCGTCGAGGAGGGCGAGGTGCGCGTTGATCCGCCCGCGCCCAACCCGGCCGTAGTAGGCCGGGTTCAGTGTGTAGACGTCGCTCGTCGTCGCCTCGAGCCGGCGCCGGACCTCGGCGGCCGTGGCATTGGGGATGGAGCCGGCGAGAAGCGCTGCCACGCCGGCCACGTGGGGCGCTGACATCGACGTGCCGATGGCGAACCCGTACGTGTCGTTGGGCAGCGTCGAGAGCACGCCCACGGCGCCCTCTCCCCCCGGCGCCGACACGTCGACGAAGGCACCGTAATTGGTATAGCTGGCGGCGAGGCCGTGGTTATTGAGTGCCGCGACCCCCATCGCGCGGTCGTACGCGAAGCCTGGTCCCTGGCCCGCAGACGGGTCCGTGCTGCTGTTGCCCACCGCGCCGATGACCAGC
>DASVSE010000362.1:0-3677 GCA_036388235.1 Rubricoccaceae bacterium
TGTACGTCGCCCGCATCGGCTTGCCCGAGAGCGCCTCGGCGCGAGCAAAGGCCTCGGTCATCGAGACCGAGTTGTCGCGGCCGCCGCCGAGGTTGTAGACCTCGCCCGCGCGCGGGGCATCGATAAAACGCTCGATAAACCTCGCGACGTCGCCTGAGTGGATGTTGTCGCGGACCTGCTTGCCCTTGTACCCGTAAACCGTGTACGGCCGCTCGGTCACGTTGCAGCGGATGAGGTAGCTCAGAAAGCCGTGCAACTCGACGCCCGAATGCGCGGGGCCCGTGAGGCAGCCGCCGCGGAGCGCGCACGTCGGAAGGCCGAAGTAGCGCCCGTATTCCTGGACCATCACGTCGGCGGCGACTTTGGAGGCGCCGAAGAGCGAGTGCTTGGACTGGTCGATGCGGAACGTTTCGGGGATGCCGTCGGCAAACTCGGGGTCCGCGTAGTCGTAGCGCGTCTCGAGTTCTGTAAGGGCGATCTCGTTCGGCGCGTCGCCGTAGACCTTGTTCGTGCTGAGGTGCGCGAACGGCGCGTCGGGCGCGGCCCGGCGGACGGCTTCGAGCAGGTTCAGTGTCCCGACGGCGTTGGTGTCGAAGTCGTCGAACGGGATGGCGGCGGCGCGGTCGTGCGAGGGCTGCGCGGCGGCGTGGACGACGGCGTCGGGGCGGACCTCGGCGACGAGGGCGAGGACCCCGTCGCGGTCGCGGACGTCAAGCTCGTGGTGCCGGAACGCGCCGATGTGGGTCTGCTCGAGGCGCTGCTGGTTCCAGCGTGTGTCGCCCTCGGGGCCGAAAAAGACGGCGCGCTGGTTGTTGTCGAGCCCGTGGACGGTCCAGCCGGCGTCGATAAAGTGCTCGGTCACGGCCGAGCCGATGAGTCCGGACGAGCCGGTGACGAGAAGCGTGCGGTCGGCCATGAGGGCGGGTTAGCGGGCAGGGCGGGCGCCGCGGCGGGCGTCGGTGAGGACGCGCTCCATGCGGTCGGCGATGGCAGTGATGGGGAACGTCGCCTCGGCGTAGGCGCGGGCTGCACGCCCCATCTCGGCCCGAAGATCGCTACTGGCGAGAAGCGTCTCAGCGGATTCGAGAAAGCCCGCTGCGTCGTCGGGCGGGACGGCGAAGCCTGCCCCTTCGCGGGCGACGATGCGGGCGGCGAGGTTCTCGGTCGGGACGGCGAGCAGGACCGGCCGGCCACCGCAGAGGTACGCGAGCACTTTGGAGGGGACCGAGAAGACGCCCGCGTCGGGCTCCAAGACGGCGACGAGCACGTCGGCGGCGGCCATGGCCTCGGGCATCTCGGAGAACGGCTTGAAGCCCCTCACGTCGAGGTTGGCGAGCCCGCGGGCCGCGGCCTGCTCTCGGAGATATTCCGCGCCCGGGCCCTGCGAGAGGACGACGACGCGGACGGCGCGCCCGTCGACGCGCCGGTCCTGCGTCTGAACGGCGAGGTTCAGCAGCAGGTCCGGGTTGTGCTTGAGCGCGAGCGTGCCGGCGTAGAGGAACACGACGTTGCGGTCGAGGCCCGTCGCTCGGGCCCAGGCGCTCGCCGGGTCCCCGAGCGGCAGCTCCTCGACCGGCGCCCAGTTCTCGACGGTCGTCATGTGGTCCGCTGGGACGCCCCAGCTCGCGAGGATCGGCGCGAAATCGTCCGTGATGTTGACGACGTGGTCCGACTCGCGGAGCATCCGCGCCTCCATCCGCACGTAGTGCTGACCGGCGAGCGCCCCGACGACGGGGATCTTGCCGCGGAGCAGACGCTCGGCGGCGATGCCGATAATGTCCTGGAGCCAGAAGACAAAGCCGGCACCGAGCGCGCGCGTCTCGCGCAGGAGCGTGTTCTGGGCGTCGAGCGGTGTGTTGGCCGAGAGGACGACGTCCGGCCGGAAGCTGCGGGCGGCGTGGGCGACGAGGCGTCCGTACTCGCGCTCCTGGAGAAAGCGCCGGCCGAAGTTGTACTTCTCGAGCGGTCGGGCGAGGGCGAGCCCGCGCGTCTCGAAGCCCGGCGGGTCGTCGGCGCGCAGGGCGGTAGCGCCGCCAGGCGTCGTCGTGAGCGAGGCGCAGTGCGTGTGGAGCACGTCGTGGCCGCGTCGGGCGAGCTCGCGGGCGAGCTGGACCGGGTACGGGTAGCCGCCGAAGTCGTTCGATAGGATGCGCATGCAGACCGGACCTGCGGACCGAAACGGAAACGCGCGCCGCCGGAGGGTCCGGGGCGCGCGTCGGGGCGTGTGGCGCGGGGGAGACTTGAACTCCCGACCTTGGGGTTATGAATCCCACGCTCTAACCAGCTGAGCTACCGCGCCGCGGGTGGGCAGGATAGCGCCCCGATGCGCGGACGGCCAATCCAAGGTTTGGGGAAAGCGGCGCCCTGGCCAGTTCCCGCCGAGCCCGGGGTCGCGTCACGCTGCCTTGCGGACCGCCTCGACGACGTCCGTGTGGACGTTCGGGTGGAACGGGCTCGGGACGAGCTCGCCCGGCGGTGCCAGCCGCGAGATGGCCTCGGCCGCGGCCACCTTCATCGCGGACGTGATCGCCCCGGCACCGACGTCGAGGGCAGCCTTGAACAGGCCTGGGAACGCGAGCGCGTTGTTCACCGAGCGGCCGTCGGCGGCGAAGATGGCGCCAGCGGCGAGGGCCTCCTCGGGCGTGATCTCGGGCGTCGGGTTGGAGAGCGCGAGCACGATCTGGCGCGGCCGGATCATAGCCGGCGTGACGAGCCCGACGACGCCTGTCGTCGCGATGAGAATGTCGGCCGAGGCCGCCGCCTCGGCGAGGTTCGGCGACGTACGCCCGCCGCGCCGCTCCAACCGCTCGCGTGCCTCGGCCGATGGGTCCACGCCCACGACCGGGAAGCCGGCGTGCATGAGCAGGCTCGCAATCGCCAGCCCGGCCGCGCCGAGCCCGATCTGGACGCACAGCAGGTCGCGACGGTCTGGCTGCCCGACGTGCCGCAGCGCAGACAGGACCGCCGCGAGCAGGACCGTCGCCGTGCCGTGCTGGTCGTCGTGCATGACCGGTTGCGGGAGGCGCCGGACAAGTTCATCCTCGATCCAGAAGCAGTCCGGCGTGCGGATGTCTTCGAGGTGGATGCCCCCAAAGGTCGGCGCGACGCGGCAGACCGTGTCGACAAACTCCTGCGGGTCCTTGGTGTCGACGAGGATCGGGATGGCCGAGAGGCCGACGAACCGGTCGTAGAGGACGGCCTTGCCTTCCATGACCGGGAGCGAGGCGAGGGGGCCGATGTCGCCGAGGCCGAGCACGCGCGTCCCGTTCGTGAACACGCCGACGGTCTGCCCGACGGCCGTGTAGCGCCGTGCGAGGGCCGGGTCGCGCTCGATGGCGCGGCAGACGCGCGCGACGCCTGGGGTGTAGAGCGTCCGGAGGTCTTCGAGGCGCTCGACCTCGGTCGTGCGGCCCGAGCGGATCTTGCCGCCGAGGTGCCGCTCGAAGACGACGTCCTTGACGTCCGTGACCTCGCTCTCGGTCTCGTCGGCGACGGCCGTGAGCAGCTCGGCGAGGTGGCCCTCGTCGTAGACCGTGATGCCGATGGCCCGCTGGAAGTGGTCGCGCCCGACAAAGACCGTCTCGATGTCGCCGACGAGCGCGCCGCGGTCGCCGAGGACCGTCAGGAAGCGGCCGATCATGCCCGGCCGCTGGGGGCTGCGAACGGTCAGGACAACG
>DASVSE010000363.1:0-2096 GCA_036388235.1 Rubricoccaceae bacterium
CGGTCAAGACGGACCACATCCTCTTTATCGCCTCGGGCGCCTTCCACGTCTCGAAGCCCAGCGACCTCATCCCGGAGCTTCAGGGCCGCTTCCCGATCCGCGTCGAGCTGGGATCGCTGAGCGAGGACGACTTCGTGCGCATCCTGACCGAGCCCGAGAACGCGCTCCTGAAGCAGTATGCAGCGCTGTTCGCCAGCGAAGGCGTCGAGCTGACCGTGGACGACGAGGCGGTCCGCGAGATCGCACGCATCGCGACCGACGTCAACGAGTCGGTCGAGAACATCGGCGCGCGGCGGCTGCACACGATCCTGACGACGCTGCTCGACGACGAGCTGTTCGGCGTGCCCGACAGCCACGACGGGCCCGTCCACGTTACGGGCGCGCTCGTCCGCGAGCGACTCTCGGCCATCGCCCAGAACCGCGACCTCAGCCAGTTTGTGTTGTGACGGGCGGCGGGGCCGTTGCGGTCGAAACGGCTCCGCTCGTTGACGCCGCGGCGCGGGACGCCTATGCCGCGCTCGCTGCTGCGAGTCCGCAGCGAACGGTCTTCGCCGGGCTCGCCTTCGCGGACGCGGCGTGCGCGGCGTTCGGCCTAGGCGGACGCATTGCCCTGGGGCGAGCACCAGATGGTCAGGCGACAATCGGGGCGGTTCTGTTCGAGAAACGGACCGGCCCGCTGCGGCAGATCGTCGTGCCGCCGCTCACGCCGTACACGGGCCCGCTATTCGCAGGCGAGGTTGGGATCGGGAGTGCAGACACTGTTCGCACCTTTCTGGCCGCCGTGACCAAGGGCGCGGCGTCCGTCGCGTTCCACCTCTCGCCGGCCGTTGCGGATGTCCGGCCGTTTCTCTGGGCCGGCTTCGATGCCACGCCGCGCTACACCTACTGGGGCGCTTCGGGCCTCGACGCGGCGCCTCACTACGTGCGGAGGCGGCTGAAGCGGTACGCTCCGCACCGGGCCGATGGAACCGTGCGCCCGGACGGCACAACGACTGCTCGCGACGACGAGGCTGCCGCCGAGGTCGTCCAAGCGACGGCCGACGCGTTCACCCGCCGCGGCCTGCCCGCGCCCGTGGACGCCGGCACAGCCGAGGCGCTCGTCCGGTCTCTCGTCGCCGCGGGCGTCGCGCGCATCGTCGTCGCCGAGACGGACGGCCAGCGTGTCGGCGCCGTGGCAACGCTTGCAGACGACCGCACAGGGCACTTCTGGAACGGTGCCGGCGAGCCCGGCCCGGCAATGATGCTGATGATGGCGGCGACGTCGGCCGGGCTGGCCGCCGACGGCGTCCAGTCTTTCGATCTCGCCGGGGCCAATCTGGCGTCGATTGCCGCATTTAAAGCACAGTTCGGGCTTCCGCTCGCCGTCCACTACCGCGTCTCGTGGACGGGCGCGCGCGCGCTTCGGCTGCGCGACGCGCTTCGGGCCGCGTGAGCAGGGGTCGCCGAGCCTTGCGGGCCCGTGCCGATGCGTGGCGTGGGCGGGCTGTGCTCGCGCCCGTGCTGACGCTCGTCGGCGGGACGGCGCTCGCCCAGGCGGCTGTCTTTGCCGCCCGGCCGCTGCTGACCCGGATGTACTCGCCCGAGGCGTTCGGCGTCCTGACGCTCGTTACGACGGCCGTGTCGCTGCTGTCGGCTGTCGCGCACGGCGGCTACCGCTACGCCGTCCTGCTGCCCGAAAGCGACCGCGACGCGGGACGCCTCGCTGCACTCGCCCTTGCTGGCGCCGTGGCGACGACGCTTCTCGCCACGGTCGGCGTCGGGGTTGCCGCGGCGGCCGGCTGGACGGGTGGTGAGGCCGCGTGGTGGCTGCTCCCCCCCGCCCTGCTCGCGCTCGACGCGTCGCAAACGTTCGAGACGTGGCTGACGCGCCGCGACCGCTTTTCGGTTGTCTCGGCGAGCCGCGTCGGGCAGTCGGCTGCGGTCGTCGCCGTGCAGGTGTCGGGCGGACTTCTGGGGTTTGCCGCGACGGGCCTCGTCGCCGGGGCGGCGGCGGGCTTCGCGGTCTCGCTCGTCCTGACCGGCGCGGCCGTCTGGCGGGCCGATGGCGGCCTGCTCGTGCGCTCATTCAGACTGGCGCCGATGCGCGTACTCGCCCG
>DASVSE010000364.1:0-8723 GCA_036388235.1 Rubricoccaceae bacterium
TCGCTCGCGGATGGGACCGTTTTCGACCGCTCGCCCGCGGGCCAGCCCGTTCGGCTGCCCGTCCGCGGCGTCGTGCCGGGCATGGCCGAGGCGCTCCAGGAGATGCGCCCCGGCGAAACCCGGACGGTCTACCTCCCGCCCGCCCTCGCCTATGGCGCGCGTGGTGTCCCGGGCCGTGGGGGCGTCTGGCGCGTGCCGCCCCACGCTGTCCTCGTCTTCCGGCTGACGCTCGTCCGCGTCGTGCCGTAGCCGCAGGCCGCACCGCCGCGCGTTCGTGCGCTTTCCCCGAAGGCTCACAGGTCGCGCGCGGGCAGCCGTCTAGCTTGCCTGTTCCCCGTTCCGATCTCTCCCCGATGACCTCTCGCTTTCTCGTGCTCGCGTTCGCCGCGGCCGCGCTCTCCCTCACCGGCTGCAAGGGCGGCGGCGCCGGCACGTCGGACACCGCCAACCTCGACTCGCTCGCCACCGGCGACCCGACGGACCTGCTCGCCTACAACGCCGGCTTCGAGACCGGCGGGCAGCTGCTCGAGCAGGACTCGACGTTCAGCTATGAGCGCTTCAAGGACGGCTTCGAGGCCGGCCTGCGCGGCGACTCGACCGAGATCGCCTACGCGCTCGGCCTCCGCGCCGGGCTCGGCCTCCGCGCCGACACGGTCTCGAACATCGACCCGAGCCTCTTCCTGACGGGCCTGCGCTCCGGCCTCAACCGCGACTCGTCGCGCGTCTCCGCCGCTCAGGTCCAGCGTGCGACGGCCCTCTACCAGGACTCGCTCGCCATCCGCCAGCTCCGCGCTCAGGCCGCGACGAACCCGGCGGCGCAGGCGCAGCTCGGTGCCGTCCGCGCCAACGGTGCCTCGGCCGCGCGCTTCCTCGCCGGCGTCGAGCGCCGCCAGGGCGTCCGCAAGACGGCCTCGGGCATGCTCTACACCATTACGACCCCGGGCCGCGGCGCCTCGCCGACCGACGCCGACCAGGTCGCGATCCGCTACGTCGGCAAGCTCGCCGACGGGTTTGAGTTCGACCGCTCGCCGGGCACGGACCCCGTGACGCTGCCCGTCGGGGCCGTCGTGCCGGGCTTCGCCGAGGCGCTCAAGGCCATGAAGGTCGGCGAGACGCGGACGGTCTGGCTGCCGCCGAACCTCGCCTACGGCCTCCAGGGCGCCCCCGGGCCGGAAGGCCAGGGCGGCATCCCGCCGAACTCGGCCCTCGAGTTCCAGATCACGCTCGTCGAGATCGTCCAGACGCCGGCGGGCCCGCCCGCCGGCATGATGCCGCAGGGCGCGCCCGCTGGCGCTCAGCCGGGCCAGTAAGCCAAGCGATCCTCTGTGCGGGGCTGCCTTCTCGGAGGGCGGCCCCGCAGGCGTTTCAGGCCACTACGCTCCGCCGGGTCCGGCGTAGCTTCATGAGGCAGGCGTCGGGCGCGTACCCGGCGCGTCTCCGGCCAGAGCGAATGAGGGCGGAAGAGGTCCTCACAGACCCCGAGCCTCGACGCCTGCGCGTCATCTGAGCGCACGGGCCGGCTGATCTCCACTCGGTCACTCGGTGCTGGGCCTTCGGGTCTCGCGTTGGAGACCTCTTTTCCCGCCGATGTCCTTTCAGACCCAGCGCCGCGAGCGCCCCGACCCGGCCGCGCTCGACCTTGCTGACGGGACCGTCACGCGCGTCGCGCAGCAGGCTAAAGACCCCGAGCGCGCCAGCATCTACATCGACGAACGCTTTGCCTTCGGGCTCGCCGTCGACCTCGTGATTGCCGCCGGGCTCCGCAAAGGCGTGGCGCTCACCGCCGCCGAACAGCGCGACCTGCTCGTCCGGCAGGAATCGTATGGAGCCAAATCCGCCGCCCTGAGCTACGTCTCCGATCAGGCGCGCACGACCGAGGAGGTCCGCCGCAACCTCACGCAGAAAGGCTTCGCCGAGTCAATCGTCGACGACGCCGTCGAAGGCCTCGCCGCAGTCGGGCTACTCGACGACGCCGCCTACGCCGAGGCGTACGCCCGCAGCCGCTTCTCGGGCCGGGGCCACGGGCCGGCCCGCATCCGGCAGGACCTCCAGCGCCGCGGCGTCCCGCGTGCCGCCATCGACGCCGCCCTCGACACGCTCGTCGAGACCGAGGACCTCGCCGAGCGCGCGACCGAGGACGCTGCAGCGAAGTGGCGCAGCCTGCGCAGCGAGCCCGACCGCCGCAAGCGGACCCGCAAGACGATGGATTTCCTCGTCCGCCGCGGCCACTCGTTCGACGTTGCGCGCGCCGCCGCCGACGCCGCTGCCGAGGCGGACCCGCCTGGCGACGACGCGGAGGACGTTGCGTGGGACGAGTAGACGCCCTCGCACAGCGCTAACCTTGCATGAGCCGCTCGCGGCGCCTCCGCGCGTGCCACCCGCCTGCATCCGACCCTTACCCTGAACCCTGACCCATGACCGACGCGCTCGCCGCCATTCGCCAGCACACAGACCTTGTTCCCGACCTCGCCCTCGTGCTCGGCTCCGGACTCGGCGCGCTCGCAGACGAGGTTGAGGACGCCGTGGTCGTCCCCACGGCCGACGTCCCGGGCTACCCCGCCTCGACCGTCGCCGGGCACGCCGGGCGCCTCGTGTTCGGTCGGCTTGCCGGCCGGCCGGTCGTCGTCGTGCAAGGCCGCGTGCACGTCTACGAAGGCTACCCGCCGCGCGCCGTCGGCTTCCCCGTCCGCCTCGCGCACGCGCTCGGCGCCCGCGGCATCGTGCTCACGAACGCCGCCGGCGGCATCAACGCCGCCTTCGGGCCGGGGACGCTCATGCTCATCACGGATCACCTCAACCTGTCGTCCGTGAGCCCGCTGACGGGCCCCGTCGGCGAAGGGGAGACGCGCTTTCCGGACATGTCGGACCCGTACGCTGCGCCGTGGCGCGCCCGCGCCCTCGCCGTCGCCGAGGGCCTCGGCATCCCGCTTCAGCAGGGCACGTACGCCTTCACGACTGGCCCGAGCTACGAGACGCCCGCCGAGATCCGCTACTTCCGGACCGCCGGCGGCGACGCGGTCGGCATGAGTACGGTCCCCGAGGCCATCCAGGCCGCCGCGCTCGGGATGCCCGTCCTCGGCATCTCGACGATCACGAACGCGGCCGCCGGGATGTCGGGCGAGGCGCTCGACCACAACGACGTCCTCGCCGTCGGGCAGCGCGTCCGCGAAAGCCTGTCGGCCCTCGTCCGCGGCATCGTCGCCGAGGGCGCCGACGGCCTGACGGCCTGAGCCCCGGTGAACACGCGGCGAACGGTGGACCCGCTCGCCGCGCGCTCGGGTAGTCTGCCGATGCCCCTTCTGCTCCCGATCCTCGACGCCGCCGACCGCGGCCCGCTCCTCGGCCGCCTCCGCCAGTCGTCCTTCGACCCGGCCGTCGAGGCGTCCGTCCGCGCCACCCTGGCCGACGTGCAGGCCCGCGGCGACGCGGCCCTCGCCGACCTCTCCGAGCGATTCGACGGCGTCCGTCCGGCTACGCTCCGCGTCCCCGCCGAGGCGCTCGCCGCCGCCCTCGCCGGCCTCGACGCGGGCCTGCGCGCGACCGTCGAGCAGGCCGCGGCCAACGTGCGTCACTTCCATGAGCACGAGATGCCTGCCTCGTGGACGCTCGATGACGGCGACGGCGTCCGCCTCGGCCAGCGCATCTCGCCGGTTGAGACGGCCGGCCTCTACGTGCCTGGAGGGACCGCCCCGCTCCCGTCGAGCGTCGTCATGAACGCGGTCCCGGCCCTCGTCGCGGGCGTGGACCGCCTCGTCGTCTGCTCCCCGCCGACGCGCGACACCGGCCTCCCGCATCCCGTCGTCCTCGGCGTGTGCGCCCTTCTCGGGCTGACCGAGGTCTACGCCGTCGGCGGCGCGCAGGCCATCGCCGCCCTCGCCTACGGCACCGAGACCGTTCCGCGCGTCGACGTCGTCGTCGGCCCGGGCAACACCTACGTCGCGACCGCCAAGCGCCTCCTCGTGGGTCAGGTCGGCATCGACTCGGTCGCCGGCCCCTCCGAGGTCCTCGTCCTTGCCGACGCCGACGCCCACCCGACGCATGCTGCGGCCGACCTGCTCGCGCAGGCCGAGCACGACACGCGGGCCGCAGCCGTCCTCGTGACGCCCTCGCGCACGCTCGCTCTCGCCGTCCAGGCCGAGGTGGAGCGCCTCGTCCCCACGCTCGCCCGCGCGGACGTGCTGCGCGCCTCGCTCCCCACCTACGGCGCGGCCATCGTCTGCGAGTCGATGGACGAGGCCGTCCAGATCGTGGACGAGGTCGCGCCCGAGCATCTCGTGGTGCTCGCCCGCGACCCGGATGCCCTCTGGGGACGTGTCCGCCACGCCGGCGCCGCCTTCCTCGGGGACGCCAGCCCCGAGCCCGTCGGCGACTACTTCGCGGGCCCGAACCACGTCCTGCCCACCGGAGGCACGGCCCGCTTCGCCTCGGCCCTCGGCGTCTCCGTCTTCCTCCGCCGTCAGTCCGTCCTCCGGTACTCGCCCGAGCGCCTCGCCGCCACCGGCGAGCGCATCGCCCGCTTCGCCGACGCCGAAGGTCTGGGCGCCCACGCCCTCGCCGTCCGACTCCGCCTCCCCGACGCCTGACGCCCCTACCCGACGTCCGTTGCCGTCTTTTTCCGCTCGGGACCGTCTCCTTTCGCTCGAGCGCGGCTCCGCGCGACCGGTCACTGCCTTTTTCCGCTCGGAAGCAACGACGCGAGGCCGGGACGCAGCTTTTTTCGCTCGGGACCGGCTACGCGCGGTCGGTCGTCGGCTTTTTTTGCTCCATCCAGGGTCCAACCCCCACCCGCTCCCCACTCTCGCCCCGATGCCGCCGCTCCACCTCGTCCGCCCCGCCGTTCGCGCCGAGCGCGCCTACCTCGTCCCGACGACCACCGACACCGGGGCCAAGCTGGACCAGAACGAGAGCCCTTTCGATCTCCCGGCCGATCTGAAGGACGCCATCCTCGCGCGCTTCGCCGCCGAGCCCTGGAACCGGTACCCGGACGACCGCCCGCACGCCCTCACCGCCGCCATCACCGAGCGCCTCGGCGTTGCCCCCGGCTCCGTCCTCGTCGGCCGCGGCTCCAACGACCTCGTTCACTCGCTCGGCCTCTGCTTTCTCGACGCCGGCACCCCCGTCGTCATCCCCGCGCCGACGTTCGCTCTCTTCGGGTCCGTCGCCCGGATGCACGACGCCCGGGTCGTGAACGTTGCCCCGCGCGCCGATCTCTCGCACGACGCGGACGCCATCCTCGCCGCCGCCCAGGAATCCGGCGCCGCCCTGACGGTCGTCGTGACGCCCAACAACCCCACCGGCCAGACCGTCTCCTACGACGACCTCGACCGTCTCGCCGCCGGCGTCCCCGGCATCCTCTTGGTCGACGAGGCCTACCACGAGTTCGTGACCGGCCGCCCCGCCCTCGACCTGCTCACCACCCACGACAACGTCCTCGTGATGCGGACGTTCTCGAAGGCCATCGGCCTCGCCGGCATCCGCGTCGGCTATCTCGTCGGGCACCCCGATCTCATTGCCGAGATGGAAAAGGCCCGCTTGCCGTTCTTGGTGGACCGCCTCGCCGAGGCGGTGACGGTCGAGGTGCTCGCACGCCCCGACCTTCTCGCGGCCCACGTCGCGACCCTCACGGCCGAGCGTGACCGTCTCTTCGCCGAGGTCACCGCCCTCCCCGGCGTCGAGGCCGTCCCGAGCGCCGCCAACTTCTTCCTCTTCCGCACCCCCCTCGCCACGGCCGATCTGCGGGCCGCCCTCGCCGCACGCGGCGTCCTGGTCCGCGACGTCTCGGGCTACCCCGAACTCGCGAGCCGAGACGGCCGCCCGGGATGGCTCCGCGTCAGCATCGGGACCCCGGGCGAGAACCGCGCCTTCGCCGGGGCGTTGGCCGCCGTCCTCGCCGAGGGGTGAGTCCTTGATATGAGGGATCGGCGGAGGGCCCGTTCGGCTCCGGTCCCACCCGTTCGCCCCTCACCCGGCCACCCCCGCCGCTATCTTCTCGGCCAGACTGTTCCGGCACTGCACGCCACGTATGGACTACATCCAGGTCGACATCATCGGGCTCTCCACGAGCCCGTCCTCGGGCGGGGCCTACGCGCTCGTCCTCGGCGAGGTCAACGGCAACCGCCGCCTCCCGATCATCATCGGCGCGTTCGAGGCGCAGGCCATCGCGCTCGAGCTGGAGAAGATCCAGCCGCCGCGCCCGATGACGCAT
This sequence comes from Rubricoccaceae bacterium, assembly GCA_036388235.1. Classification (GTDB taxonomy): domain Bacteria; phylum Bacteroidota; class Rhodothermia; order Rhodothermales; family Rubricoccaceae; genus DASVSE01. The sequence continues at coordinate 6,206 of DASVSE010000364.1, forward strand.
GACCTTATCCGCAACCTCTTCGACGCCCTCGGCGCCGAGGTCACGGACATCGTCATCGACGACCTCCGCGAAGGCACCTTCTTCGCCAAGGTCCGCTACGTCTACGACGACGACGAGGCCCAGCTCGACGCCCGCCCGAGCGACGCCGTCGCCCTCGCCGTCCGAGCCGACGCCCCGATCTTCGTCGCCTCCTCCGTCCTCGACGAAGCCGGCATTCCCGCCGACGACGCCGACACGGACGACGCCGAGGACGACGACGCGCCCGAGGACATCGCCCCGACGCCCTCGCGCAAGCCGGACACGCAGGCCAACCGCGCCGTCTCGCAGCTCGACCGCCTCACTGGCCAGCTCGAAAAGGCCATCGCCGACGAGGACTACGAGACCGCGGCCCGCCTCCGCGACGACATCGCCAAGATGAAGGGCGACAACTAGCGTGGCGGCCCGCCCGGACCCGCCCGACTGTCGCCGGGAGCGCCTGTGACCGTGCAGGCGCTCCCTCACGCCGCGCTCGGCGCGTCGGCCCTGTTCCAGGCCTACACGGCCGCGCAGCCCGACGCGCTCGCGTTCTACGCCCACCCGTGGTCCGACGACGGGCTCCGGCGCGCGGCCGAGGCCGCAGCGAGTGGCCCGAGCCGTGCCCACCGCGACGCCGTCGCGGACGTCCTCGCCGATCAGAACCGAGCGTGGGGCACGGACGACGAGACGCTCGCGCTCGTGGACCGGCTGCGCGACCCTGAGGCCGTCGCCGTCGTCTCGGGCCAGCAACTCGGGCTGTTCGCCGGGCCGCTCTACACGGTTTACAAGGCCCTCACGGCCGTCCGCCTCGCCGCCCACATCGAGGCCGAGACCGGCCGTCCGACCGTGCCCGTTTTCTGGCTCGCCGACGAGGATCACGACTTTGCCGAGGTCCGCGAGGCCGTGTTCACGGATGGCGCCCACGTCCGCACGGCCGCCTACGACGACGGTCTGCCCCTCGACGGCCCGCGCCCGCCCGTCGGCCGGATCGTGCTCGACGCGGACCGCCTCGCGGCGACGTTCGCCGAGCTGGAGCGCGCCCTCCCCGCCGGCCCGTTCCGCGCCGACGCGCTCGCGCTGGCCCGCGACGCCTACCGCGCGGGCCGCACAATGCGCGATGCATTCGCAATTCTGCTCCGTTCGCTCGCGCCCGGTCTCATCCTCATGTCGGCCGACGACGCGCGCCTGAAGCGCCTCGCCGCGCCGGTCCTCTCACGTGAGGCCGTCGACTGGTCCGAGACGGCCCGGACACTGGAGGCGCGCAGCGCCGATCTCGACGCGGCCGGGTTCCACGCGCAGATCGCTCCGAGCCCACTCGGCCTGTTCTGGATCGACGACACGGGCATCCGTCGGCCCGTCGATCCGCTCGACGCCGGCGGCGTGACGCTCCGCGGAACGGACGTTCGGTGGACGCCTGCGGCGTGGGCGCAGCGCGTCGCGGACTCACCCGAGCGCGTGAGCCCGAACGTCGTCCTGAGGCCGCTCGTTCAGGACACGCTCCTCCCGACGGCCGCCTACGTCGCCGGGCCGGGCGAGGCGGCCTACTACGCGCAACTCACGCCGGTCTATGCCCAGTTCGGGGTTCCGATGCCGGCCATCGCACCGCGGCTGAGTCTCACGCTCGTCGATCCGGGCATCCGGAAGATTCTCGACCGTGACCGTCTCGATGTGCCCGACCTTCGCGGCCGCCTCGACGCCCTCTGGAAGCGCCTCGCTCTCACGGCCTCGGGCACCCCGGCCGCTATCGCCTCCATCCGCCGCGACGCCGACGCGCTCGCCGACCAGTTCGACCGCCTCGCGGCGTCCGTCGACGGCTCGCTCGCCGGTGCCGCCGGCGCGGCGCGGCAGGCCCTGCTTCACACGATCGAGCGCCTCGAAACCAAGACGGTCCGGGTCGAGAAACGCCGCCATGCCGACGTCCGGGGGCGGCTGGAGCGCGCGCAGACCGCGCTCTGGCCGGGTGGATCGCTTCAGGAGCGCGCGCTATCCCCACTGCAGGCAGTCGCACTCCATGGGCCGGACGTGTTCCGAAACGTGATCGAAGCCGTTCCCTTCGACCTTGCCGCGCACCTCGTCGTAGACCTCTAAACGTGAAGATCCGGACGTGGAAGCGGTTTGTTGTTGGGCTTGGATGAACGAAAGCGCTACCAGAGATCAGGATCGAATCCGGGCATGAAACATGTCGTGTGAGAGGTACACCAGCCTTCCACGATCATGTCCGTCTTCATGCGATTCGTCCGCCGCCAGTTCCGTCCACACCTGCTCGGCCTGCCTGTTCTCTATCTCCGGATGCCGGGATCAGGAAGCGTATAGGCGGCCACGCGTTCAGGCGCGTGCCATCGCGGAGTGGTCCACCATGAGGCAGCGGTTGGCGACGTACGGCAGGCCCACCTCGGCCGCGAGCGCGCGAGCGGGATCGGACGAGACGCCGAGCTGCGTCCACACCACTGGCCTCTGGCCCGTTCGTTCGGCCCGGTCGGCCGCGTCCTGCACGACACCGGCC
>DASVSE010000365.1:0-8383 GCA_036388235.1 Rubricoccaceae bacterium
TCGTACGCCGCGAGCCGGTTTCGCACGGTGGTCGTGCCGTTGACGGTCGTGAAGAAGCCTCCGGCATAGACGACCCCGCCCGAGACTGCCAGCGCGCTGACCGTGTTGTTCACGTTCGGATCCCACGTCGTCACCCTGCCCGTCTCCGCGTCGAATGAGGCAAGCCGGTTCCGCACAATGGACGTCCCGTTGACTCTCGTGAAGCTGCCCCCGGCGTAGACGATCCCGCCCGAGACCGCCAGTGAACTGACCGAGCTGCTCGACGTGCTCACGCTCGGATCGAACGGCGTCACCGCGCCGGTCTGAGCGTCGAGCGCCGCGAGCCGAATGCGCGCCTGCCCGCCGACCGACGTGAAGGCGCCCCCAGCATAGACGACCCCGCCCGAGACCGCCAGCGAGAAGACCGTGCTGTTCGCGTTTGGATTCCACGGAGTCGCCGCGCCCGTCGCCGCATCGAGCGCCGCGATGCGGTTGCGCGCCTGCCCGCCGACCGACGTGAATTCGCCCCCGACGTAGACGACCCCGCCCGAGACCGCCAGCGCGTTGACCGAGCCGCTTGCGTTCGGATCGAACGGCGTCGCCTCGCCGGTCTGAGCGTCGAACCCGGCAAGGCGGTTGCGCGCCTGCCCGCCGATCACCGTGAAGTCGCCCCCGGCGTAGACAATGCCTCCTGAGAACGCTAGCGCGTAGACCTGGTTGTTCGCGGTCGCGCCCGGATTCCACCCCGTCACCGCGCCCGTGGTCGCGTCGAGCGCCGCGATGTAGCGCCGCGATTGCTGCTCGCGGAATAACGTGAAGGCTCCCCCCGCGTAGACGACCCCGCCCGAGACTACCAGCGCGCGGACCGTGTTGTTCGCGCTCGGATCGAACGTCGTCGACACCGCGCCTGTCGCCGCGTCGAGCGCCGCGATATAGTTCCGCGTCTGCCCGCCGACGAGCGTAAAACCGCCCCCGACGTAGACGACCCCACCCGAGACCGCCAGCGCGTTGACCGTGTTGTTCGCGGCCGGATTCCACGCCGCGTCGAGCGTGCCGTCCGCAAGCACATGCGCGAGCCGGTTCCGCGTCACCCCACCGACGGTCGTGAACTCGCCGCCGATGTAGAACCCGCCCGACCCGTCCGGCGCGGCCGTGCGGACGAACCCGTTGACGACCGGGATGCCCGGCGCCACAGCCCCCGTCACCTCGGACAGGCGGGCGCCACTGCCTGTGTTTGGCCCGACGTACGTGAAGCTGCCCCCGAGGTAGAGCGTCGCCCCGTCGGCAGAGAGCGCCGTCGCGTTGACCGCGCCATTCGTCACGTAGACCTCGGGGCGGAGCGTTTGCGCGTATGCCGCGCCCGCGAGCGTCCCGGCGAGCAGCATGAGCGCGCCCACGCGCACGGCCCGCCCGCCGAGCCGCCGCGCGGCAAACATCCCGCCCGCGAGCGCGAGCAGCCCCAGCCCGCCGTCGAGCGGCACCGGCGTCGCCGGCGGGTTCGGCGGCGCGAGCCCGTCCTCTACGACGCTCTCCGGCGCAGCCTCGGCCCTCGGGGTCATGGCCTCAGGCAGCCCCACGAGGTCCCCGCCTGCCGGGCCGAGCCCCTCGGGCATCCCAGCCGGGGCGGCAGCGAACAGGAACGGCACGGCAACGAGCAGGCAGAGCAGGAGCGGAACGCTCATCGGAATGGGGGCACACCCATGTGGGCTTGCAGATGTGTCTGAGGACAAAGCGGATAGCATACGGGGATATCTCTGTGCAGAACCGGCCATGATGTCACGGAACAACGATGTCCGGGAGAGCCCGAGCGTCGGCGCGCGGGGCGACGCCCGTCACGGCGCGGAAGGCACGCCCGAACGCCGACACATTCGCGTACCCGACCGCGCGCGCGACGTCCTCGACCCGGAGCGCGTCGCCGTCGAGCAGGTCGCGGGCCCGCACCATGCGGCGCTGCCGGAGCAGGTCGCGCGGCGTCCGGCCGGTCGTCGCCGCGATGAGCCGCCGGAAGTGGCGCGGGCTCAGGTGCAGCGCCTCAGCGACGGCGTCGACACGGAAGTCCGGCTCGTGCAGCCGGGCATCGACGAGAGCGACGGCGCGGACGAGGAGCGCGGAGGCGCGGCCTGACATGAGGGCGAGGGCGGACATGCTCTCAGGATGCCCCCTCCCGACCCTGCCGAACCGGCCATCGCACCCGGCCATTCCGGCCGCCAGTCGTCCAAATGCGCGATTTCGAGCCGTTCCGACGTGCTCAGTCTGGCGTCTCGGCTGACGGCCGTACACCGCGTACGGCGATGAACGCCCGGCGGAAGCCCTCGTCGTCCGCATACCCGACTGCGCGGGCGGCCTCCATCACGGTGGTCGTGCCGGTCTGCAGCAGGGCGGCTCCGGCGTCGACGCGTGCGCGGCGCAGGCGCGTGATCGGTGTGTCGCCGGTGAGTGCGCCGAGCTTGCGGCGGAGCTGTCGCGGCGAGAGGCCGAGCGTCTCGGCGAGGCGCTCGGCGCCAAACGTGGCGTCGGCGAGGCCGGCCGCGAGCGCGGCGTCGAGACGGCCGAGAAAGAGCCGGTCGGCATCCCCGAGCAGGGGAGGCTCGGGCTCCGCGCCAGCACGGCTGTCGCCGGAAACGGAGAGGGTGAAGGCTGTGTGGCCAGACCCACCGGCGTCGCCGGCGTAACGGGTGCGGAGGCGCTCGCGCTCGGCGACGAGGGCTGCCGCCTGCGCGCGCAGCACGTCGGCGTCGAACGGCTTGGGCAGATATCCATCGGCGCCGGACGCGAAGCCGGCCACGCGCGAGGCGGCGTCGGCCTTGGCCGTCAGGAGCAGGACCGGCACGTGGCTCGTGCGCCAGTCGGCCTTGAGCGCCTCGGTGAGGGCGACCCCGTCCAGCCCGGGCATCATCACGTCGCTCACGACGAGGTCCGGGACGTGCTCCAGGGCCAGGCGCAGCGCCTCGTCGCCGTCTGCCGCCTGGAGGACGGTCACGGGGCGGCGGAAGCCCGCCCCACCCGTCCGCGCGAGGTGGCTGGCGACGTAAGCCCGGAGGTCGGCGTGGTCCTCGGCGACGAGCACGACGAGCGCGTCGGGCGCGAGGTCGATGGCATCTGGCGCCGCCCACCCGTCGCCGGACGACTCTCCACGCGCCTCGTCTGGGGCGACGGGCTCGGCAGCATCCGCGGTCGTCTCGCCGAGGGGGAGGACGAGCGTGAACGTCGCGCCCTCGCCCGGCGTGCTCTCGACCTCGACACGCCCTCCGTGGCGCTCCATCCAGTCCCGCGTGAGCGCCAGCCCCAGACCGGAGCCGACACCCGCTCGCTCGTCGGCGCGGTAGAAGCGCTCGAAGAGGTGGGGGAGGGCGTCGGGTGGAACGCCCGGGCCGGTGTCTCGGACAGCGATGCGGGCCTCGGCGCGAGCATCAGGCCGGCCGCCGTCAGGGTGACCCTCGCTCAGGCGGAGCGTGTCCAGGCGCACCGTCACGCGCCCGCCACGCGGCGTGTGGCGGAGCGCGTTGGCGAGCAGGTTGCCGAGCGCGCGCTCCAGAGCGAGGGCGTCGACGGTTGCCGGGAGCGCGTCCGGCGTCTCGACGGTCAGCGCGACGGCCTCGCGCTCGGCGAGCCCGTCGAACGCCGCGACGGCGCCTCGGACGAGCGCGGCGAGGTCGGCCGGCCGAGGCTGGTGGGGCATCTGACCGGCGTCGAGGCGCGCGGCGTCGAGCAGGTCGTCGACGAGTCGCGCGAGGCGGCCGGCGTTCCCGTGGGCGAGGTCGGCTGCACCCTGAGCCCCTCGGCCGAGGGCGCCGTGGAGCCCGCGCCGGAGGTCGTCGAGGGGTCCAAGTGTGAGGGTGAGCGGCGTGCGGAGTTCGTGGCTGGCCGTCTGGAAAAAGCGCGCCTGCGCGTCCTGCCCCTCGCGGACAACCACGTTGGTCTGGGCCAGATCCGCGTTGGCCGCTTCGAGGGCATCGGCCTGCCGGGCAATCTCGGCGTTGCGAGCCGCCGCCTCGCGTGCCGCCCGCCGCGACGCCCGGACATAGAAACCTCCGCCACCCGCGCCGAGGACCAGAAGGAGGCCGAGTGCGCCGGCCCCGAGAAGCGCCTGCCGCCGCTGTGCGTGGACGGCCACGCGGTCAACCTCGGCCTCGGCCTCGGCTTCGATTCGCCCGACACGCCGAGCCTGCTCGGTATTACGCAGGCTGTCCGTCAGTGCGGACGACCGACGGAATGCGGCGAGCGCACCCCGGGCATCGCCCGTCGCTTCCAACGCTGCGGCGAGCTCGGAGTAGGCGTCGCGCGTGAGCCGGGTGACGTCGGCTCCATCAGCGATGGCCACCGCCTGGCGGGCGAACGCGGCGGCCGCGGCCGGCTCTCCGGCGAGGCGTGCGTCGTGGGCGAGCAGCGTGTAGGCGAGCGCGACCGTCTCGGGAGCCGCGCCGTCGCGGATCACCGTCTCGGCCGCCGGGTGAAGCGCGCGCCGCGCCTCGGCCGGGCGGCCGTCGGCGAACAGCGCGGCAGCTTCTTTGACCCGAGCATCGTTTCGGTAGGCCTCCTGGCCGCTTCCGCGGAGCACGTCGAACTCGGCCCGGTATGCGCTCGCGGCGTCGGCGTGGCGGCTGGCACCCGTGTAGATCTCGCCGAGCGCGTCGTAGAAACCGGCGGCGTAGCCCGTATTCCCGGCGCGCACCTCGGCCTGTGCGAGCCGCCGGAGCGTGGCAGCCGCGGCGTCGACCCGTCCCAGGGCGGCGTCGACGCGGGCCCGGCCGGCCTCGGCATCGGCCGTCCACCCGGCGTCTTCGCCGGCCGCCCGCGCCTCGCGTCCGGCGGCTTCCGATGCTGCGTACTGCCGGATCGCCCCGGCAAAGTCGCCCGCGTCGCGGTCGAGGTCACCGAGCGACAGAGCGGCCAGGCCGACGCTCTTATGGTCGCCGAGAGGGCGCGCCTCGCGCAGGATCCGGTGGTAGACGATGCGTGCCGAGTCGGGCTGACCGGAACCCTTGAAGCTGTTGGCGAGGATGTTCAGCGACACGAGCAGTGCGCGGCGGCCCTCGTCGCCGCCCATCGCTTCGTGTATGGCCACGCCCCGGCGGACGAGCCGGCCCGCTTCAGCCGTGTCGCCGGTCTCCGACACGGCGACGCCCTGCCACGCGAGCGCGATGCCCTCGGTCCGCGCGTCCCCGGCACGCCGGGCCGTCGCGGCCGCCTGGGCGAAGAGGCGGTCGGCGCCGCGTGCGCCGGTGAAGTAGGTAGCGTAGGCCCGCGCATACTGCCCCTTTCCGACCCCGCGGAGGTAGCCCGCCGCGCGCGAGACGCGAATGGCCTCGTCGGCATAGACGAGCGCGCTGTCGGGCGAGGCGGCGTTGAGCGACCTCCGTTGCAGCCGATCGACCTGCTCGACCGCGGCTGGCGGGACCGTCCGGGGCGTCTGAGCCTGGACAATAGCCGAGGCCCAAATGAGCAGAGCAAGCGCGCGAATCGTCAACAGGGCCTGGAGTGAACGGTCGCACAGGCTACGCACTCTGTAGAGACGGCTTGCTCAGGCAGCACGCAGGTGGCGGAAGGCCTAGAACTGAGCCGCGTTCTGGCCGAGCGGCCGCAGCGGGGGAGACCCATCATGAGGTTCGACGAGCGGACCTGGATCTCCTGATGCCGGGACCTCAAACTCTCACCATCAGTGGTCTTAGTTAGAAAAGGCCTGTGAGTCGGGCGGTCAGCTTGGTTCGATTCGCTTCCTGTTCGGTCAGTCGTCTCCAGCGTCGCCAAATCGAACCGATCTGTCACACCGCGAACCGACGACCAACCCGTGCCAGTGGAGTCAGAGTCGCGATCAGCCGGAGAGCCGAAAGTTCAAGTCCAGTCCCGTCCGGGTCGCCACGCGAGACGCCCGTCCTTGTCTGAGGGGCGGGCGTCTCTGGTTTCGGCCCGCAGAGAAGGATGGGCCGATCAGGTTGTCCCCTTGAGCGCTTGGGTCACGCTCGCCGTCAGCGGCCAATCTGGATGGCCAAATCGCACCGACGAGTGCGTCGCGGGCCTCGGGCAACGCCTCCCACACCACTGGGACCCGCTCCAAGGCGTCTTCAGTCCACTAGACGATAGGGATGGCCCCACGAACGTGGGCGCGTCCGCCGGAGCGGCGCCTGCTCTGGGGCCGTACCGGGCCACCGCCTGAACTCATCCGCCCCATCGATCGGTGTCCACCTCTTAGCCAGCTCCAGACCCGGCGCGGAAGACCGCCTCAATGAGCCCAGCCAGGTTCCCCTTCTCGACGTACCCGGCGGCCCCGGCGGCCAAGGCCTGCACGGCGTATGCCTGGGACAGCTGCGCCGAGAACACCACACACGGGAGGGCTGGCCACCGGGCGCGGATCGCACCAACGAGCGCGATCCCATCCATCCCCGGCATCCGGACGTCCGTCACGACGACATCCGGACCGCCGTCTCGGGTCGCCCCGGCAGCGCCCGTCGCCTCAAGCTGGGCGAGCGCGTCGTCGCCGGACTCGGCTGTGCCCCAGACGTCTAGGCCGTCGGTGCCCGTGACGAGGTCGCCAAGCCCTTCTCGGATGGCGTGGTGGTCGTCGACGACGAAGACGGAGAGCGAGGGCATGGACGGAAGGGCGGGCCCTTGATATCGCCGGTTGCAGGACAGAAGTCTCACGTCAGAGTCCAGATCAGGCTTTTCCGGCCCGTCGTGCTGCAGATTAACCGACCTACACCTCAGGAAATTCCGACGACTGGCCCCGGGCCGGTTTCTTTTGGCCCCGCCGTGACCCCACTGCACGGTGTGCCATGTCTACGTTCACTCGGGCAGGCCTATCCCCGCCGGAAGCCGAGTCCGGGGGGACGACAGGGGGAGTCGGAGCGACGTGTAAAGGGTTGCCGCACGCTCAGTTAGCCCCTGACAGCCGCTCCGCCCGGGCTCAGGGCGAGTCGAGGGGGTCTCTTGGAACCCGGAGGACCGCCCGTGTCCCTCCACCTGGCATCCGGCTGACCCGGAGCGCGCCCCCGACCGCCCCGAGGTGCCGGCGGACCGCCGCGAGGCCGTACCCCGCTTCGGCTGCCTCGGCCACCCCGACGCCGCGGTCCTCCACGACGACCGTCAGGACCCGCCCGTTCGCCCGGGCCGCCACGCGGGCATGGTCGGTCTTGGCGTGCTTGACCACGTTGAAGAGCAACTCCCGGACGGCCTCGAACACGAGGAGCCGGATGTGCCCTTCGAGTGCGGCATGGCCCGGGCCGCCGTCCACGTCTCCAACGTCGAGAGAAACCTGGAGCCCGTAGGTCTCCGAGACGTTGCGCGCCAGCCATCCGAGCGCCTGCGGCATCTGGGCCGTGAGGATGTCCGGAGGGACGAGCCGCGCCGTGAGCGAGCGCGTCGACGCGATCGCCCGGTCGAGCGAGCGGGCGATGCGCTCGGCCGGGCCAGCCCCGTCTTCGTTGACGCCGTGGTCCCGGAGCATCCGGGCCTGCATCGAGGCGCCAACGAGCAGCTGCTGGAGGTCGTCGTGGAGGACCGCGGCGATCCGGCGCTGCTCGCCCGCGACGGCCTCGGCGAGCGCCTCGGGAAGCTCGGCCGTGAGGCGGCGAACCTGATCCCGCTCGGCGTCGAGGGCCTGCTGGAGCATGGCGACCGCTTCGGCCTCTCCGGTTCGCCGCGGCGCCCGGTGAATCGCTCGGCCCCAGCCGAGGAGGGCCTCGAACGTGTGCTCGCGCATCGACGCGTCGCGCGCGACCTTGGCGAACCCGACGATCTCGTCGCCGTCGTGAACGGCCGACGTGACGCCGTGGACGAAGACACGCGAGCCGTCCCGGCGGACGTGGAACCGCTCGTCGGGCGCCTCGCCGGCGAGCGCGGCCGTCTGCCGCTCGTTCAGGTCGGCGCCGACGGCGAGATCCTCGGGCGTCCAGAGCACCTCGCAGGACTGGCCGACGATCTCGCGCTCGGTCCACCCGAAGAGGGCTTCGGCGCCCGGGTTCCAGGTCTGAACGATGCCGTGAGGGTCAACGACGAAAAGGGCGAACCCCTCGACGTTGTGGACGAGGAGCCGGTACCAGTCTGGGGTGGAAGGAGAGTCTGCCATGTCCTGACGGCGAGAGGCCCGCGAATATCGTTAGCCCGCTAGATCGTGTCGTCTGCAGCCGTCGCTTCCATGTGGTCCATGACCTTCTCGGGCGCTACGTCGAGCTGGAGCTCGTCGAGCTCGTGGTCCGATGCGGCATCGATGCCGAGGTGATCGGCGATGGCGACGACGAGCCGGAGCAGCCGCGTCGTCTCGTGCTCGGCGAGGAGACTCACCTGCAGGTCCAGGTCCGCCCGGGCGTCGGCGGCCGCGGCCGTCTGGTTCTGCGAGATCAGGACGAACGTCGACAGGAAAATGGCCTCGACCGAGGCGGCCGTCGCCAGAATGACGAACGACGGATCG
>DASVSE010000366.1:0-3054 GCA_036388235.1 Rubricoccaceae bacterium
AGCCGCTGCCGGAGCGCGGACTGCACGACGGGCGCACTCGTCGGGACGCCGGGGGAGACGACGAGCCAGTCGGCGTCGAGCGCGCGGCGCGTGTGGCCGCCCGCCTCGAAGCCGACGCCGGCCGCGGCGAGCGCCTCGGCGACGCCCGCTTCGGCCGGGCCGGCGTCGGTCAGAAAGACGTGGGCGCCGTGGCGAGCGAGCAGGCGCGCCGCAGCGAGGCCCGAGCGGGCCGCGCCGACGACCGTCACGCGCGCGCCGGCCACGCCGGCGCGAAGCGCGTCACGGTCGGGCCGGCCGGCCAGCTCAGTCGTGGGCGTCGTCTCGCTCATCGGATGCGGAGCAGGAACAGGGTCAGGATCACGAGCAGCGCCGAGACGATCCAGAACCGGATCACGATCTTGGACTCGTGGACGCCCTGCGCCTCGTAGTGGTGGTGCAGCGGCGCCATCCGGAAGACGCGCTGGCCCTCGCCGAAGCGCTTGCGGGTGTACTTGAAGTAGCCCGTCTGCACGATGACGGAGACCGTCTCGGCGAAGAACACGGCGCACAGGACCGGCAGGTAGAGCTCCTTCTTGATCAGGATCGCGAGCGTCCCGACGGCCGCGCCGAGCGCGAGCGAGCCGGTGTCGCCCATGAAGACCTGCGCCGGGTGACCGTTGTACCACAGGAAGCCGAAGCAAGCGGCGGCGACTGCGGCCGCGAAGACGGTTAGCTCGCCCGTGCCCGGCAGGTACACGTCGTTGACGAAGCGGGCGAGGTTGACGTTGCCCGTCACGTACGTCATCGCGACGAGGCCGAGCATCACGAAGGCCGTCGTGCCGGCCGTAAGCCCGTCGAGGCCGTCGGTGAGGTTGACCGCGTTCGAGACGCCCGTGAGGATGAACGTGATCGCGATGATGTACACGATGCGCCCGGCGAGACTGCTCCACGGCGCGAGGCCAGCGTAATCGACGGTCCCATCGGGCACGAGCGGCAGGCTCGTGATCGTGTGGACGCCGTCGAGGTCGTGCAGCCAGAGCAGGATGGCGGAGACGATGAGCCCGAGCGAGATCTGCCCGATGAGCTTGGTCCGCTCGGCGAGGCCCTTTTTGTTCTTCTTGACGACCTTGATGTAGTCGTCGGCAAAGCCGAAGGCGCCCATCCAGAGCGTCGCCGCGAGCGCGATCCAGACGTAGATGTTCGTCAGGTCGCCCCAGAGAAAGACGCCGCCGGCGAGCGAGGCGAGGAGGATCAGGCCGCCCATCGTCGGCGTGCCGGCCTTGTGGGCGTGGCTCACGGCGCCCGCGTCCTCGCCCTCGCGGACGGTCTCGCCAATGAGGCGCCGGCGGAGGCTCCGGATCACGGACTTGCCGCCGAAGATGGCGATGAGGAGCGCCGTCCCGGCCGCGAGCGTTGCGCGGACGGTGATAAAGCGGAAGACGTCGAACCCGGGCGGGTCGTACGTCTCGTTGAGCCAGGTAAAAAGGTGGTAGAGCACGGGCCTAGCGGGGATCGTGCGCCGCCGGGGCCCCTGTGGAGGCCGCGCGGGCGGCGAAGGCGTCGGCGAGGACGAGCCGGTCGTCGAAGGCGTGGCGCGTCGCGCCGACGATCTGGTATGTCTCGTGGCCCTTGCCCGCGACCACGACGACATCGCCCGGGCGGGCCTCGCGGGCGGCGGTGCGGATCGCCTCGGCCCGGTCCGGGATGACGAGGGCCGCGGCGGGCCGGGCCAGACCGGCCACGACGTCGGCGAGGATGGCCGCGGGGTCCTCGGTCCGCGGGTTGTCGCTCGTCACGATGACGCGGTCGGCGCCGGCCTCGGCGGCCCGGGCCATGACGGGGCGCTTGGAGCGGTCGCGGTCGCCGCCGCAGCCGAAGACGACCCAGAGGGCGTTGCCGGCAGGGACGATCTCGCGGGCCGTCGCAAGTACGTTGTCGAGCGCGTCGGGCGTGTGGGCGTAGTCGACGATGCCGAGCACGTCGCCGGTGCCGCCGCGGACGGTCTCGAAGCGGCCGGGGACGCCCGGGGCGGCTGCGAGCGCGTCGAGGGTCTCATCGGCGTCAAAACCGAGCGCGCGGCCGACGGCGTATGCCGAGGCGAGGTTGAGCGCGTTGAAGCGGCCGGCCATGCGGAAGCGCTTCTCGTGCCCGTCGATGCGCAGCAGGAGACCCGCGAGGGCGTTCTCGACGACCTCGACGGGCACATCGGCGCCCGCCTGCGTCCCGACGGTTACGACGCGCGCGGCCGTGTCTCGGGTCATCTCGCGCCACGCCGGGTCGTCGGCGTTGACGACCGCGACCGTGCCGGGGGCGAGGCCGTCGAAGAGGGACTTTTTGGCCGCGGCGTAGGCCTCGGCCGTCTCGTGGAAGTCGAGGTGGTCCTGCGTGAGGTTGGTGAACACCGCGACGTCGAAGCCAAGCGTGCGGACGCGGTCGAGGGCGAGGCCGTGGCTCGACACCTCCATTGCGACGTGCGTCACGCCGCCATCGGACATCGCGCGGAGCAGGCGCTGCAGCTCGGGCGCCTCGGGCGTCGTGTAGGCCGTCGCATAGCGCGCGGCGCCAATCCGGTTCTCAACGGTCCCGACGAGGCCAGCCGTGTGGCCGAGCGTCGTCAGCAGGCCATGGACGAGAAAGGCCGTCGTGGTCTTGCCGTTCGTGCCCGTGATGCCGACGAGCGCGAGCGCGTCGCCGGGGCGACCGTAGAGCGCGGCCGCGGCCTCGGCGACGGCCGCACGCGGGCTGGCCGTCGGGACGAGCGCGGCACGGGCCGGGCGCAGGGCGCTCGCCTCGCGGGCAGCGTAGGCCTCGCTCACGAGGGCGGCGACCGCTCCGGCGCGAAGAGCGGCGTCGACGTAGTCGTGCCCGTCGGCGCCGTCGCCGTCGGAGGCGAGGGCGGCGAAGAGGGCGCCAGGTGTGATGCGGCGGCTGTCGCCCGTGACGTCCGAGACGAGCGTCTGGGCGAGCGGCGCGGGGACGGCGAGCAGGCCGGCCGTCTCGGCGCCCGCGAGGACGCGCCCGAGCGGCTGCGCCTCGACCCAGACCGGCGGGAGCGTTGGGTGGAGCGTGCTCATC
>DASVSE010000367.1:0-2428 GCA_036388235.1 Rubricoccaceae bacterium
TTAGCCGACGGCGGCCGCGCGATCAGGCTCATCCTCACGGACGGCACGGCGGTGACCGTCGACGCCGGCTGACGCGCCGCGCTCCACATCTGGCTCCCAACCCAATGCCGTCCTTCACTGACGATGCGCTGCGCTATCCAGCCGGGCGCTTCGAGGTGCCGATCGGCCCGCTCGACGCGCCCGCGCTCGCCGGAGCCATCGCCGAGATCGAGGCATTCCCCGCCGCCCTGCGTGGTGCAACAGCTGATCTCCCGGACGCTGTGCTCGATACGCCCTACCGCCTCGGCGGCTGGACGGTCCGCCAGGTCGTGCATCATGTCGCCGACAGCCATGCCAACGCCGTCCTGCGTGTTAAGTGGGCCTTGACCGAGACCGACCCGGCGATTCTGGCCTACGACGAGGCGGCGTGGGCCGAACTGCCCGACGCGCGTCTGCCAGTCGAGGTCAGCCTCCGCCTCGTCGAGGCGCTGCACACGCGTTGGGCGGCCGTCCTGCGCCCGCTCGCGCCGGCCGACTGGGCGCGGCGGTTCATCCATCCCGTCAACGGCCCGACGCGGCTGGACCGCGCCGTCGCGATGTACGCGTGGCATGGGCGCCACCACCTCGCCCACATCGCGATCGTCACGGGCGCGGCCGACTCGGGGTCAGGCGCGGCCTAGTTGGCGAGGGCGCGGAGGTGAAACAGCGGGATCTGCGCGTCCAGTGCTGCTCCGCTGGCGCGCTCCATCTCGTAGACGCCTTCCATCGTCCCCTCGAACGTCGGCAGGACGCAGAACGAGTGGTACTCGTGCACGCCACCGGGCGCGATCGTCGGCTGGAGCCCGACGACGCCCTCGCCCTCGACATGCTGCACATGCCCGTTCGCGTCGGCAATGGCCCACTGGCGGCGGAGCAGGCGGACGGCATCGGCGCCGTGGTTCTCAATGCGCACGAAGTACGCGAACACGAACCGCTGCGCGAGCACGTCGGACTTGTCGTCGAGGTAAACCGGGCGGACGGTCACGCGGACGGTCTCGGTCGTGGCGTCGTACGTGACCATCGGGGCAGGATGAAAGGTGGCCGTGCGACGCGACGCACGGCGGGGTGGGTCCGAGTGGTCTGGTGAATTCGGCGGGTCGACTACTGCCGGACTTCCTGGCCGCGCGCGTACTCGACGGCTCCGATGAGTGCATGGACGCGCGGCTCACAGACCGGCGCCTGCCACCGGCCGTGCTCTTTGAGGCCAGAGCCGACAAAGAATCCGTCCGCCGAGTCCAGCACGTCGGCGATGTTGCCGGCGTGGAAGCCGCCGCCGCAAAACGTCGGCAGCGACGTCGCAGCCGTCGCTGCGGCGACGATCTCGGGGGCGGGCGTGTGCCCGACACTCGGGCCGAGCACGACGAGGGCGCCGGGCCTGCCGGCTTGGACGGCCGCAGCGAGTGCCCGGGCCGTGTCCGGGTCCGTCGGGCGGACGTCGGCAAAGACGAACGGCGTCTCGGCCCCAATCTGGCGCGCATAGCGGTGGAAGCGGCCGGCCGCGGCCGGGTCCGACGCCCACCCCGAGGCGCGGATAAAGTCGCATCCGGCGCCGTGAGCGACGGCGAGCGCGACGCGTCCCGAGTCCTCGATAACGCGGACGCCAACCGGCACGCGCCCGGCGTGGCGCTTCACGGCTGCGGCCACGCGGGTGAGGTACGCTACGACCTCGTGCCCGATCTCGGCCTCGGCGACGGCCGGCACGTCGTGCGCGTTCTCGACGAGCAGCCCGTCGACGCCGAGCGAAATCAGCGTCCTCGCCTCCGCAACGGCGCGGTCTACCGAGGCCCGCACGTCGGCGGCTCCAGGGACGCCCGGTGACGGGCCCGCGTGCACGACGGCAACGATGGGGACGGGGCGGGCGAACAGGCGGGTAAGTCGGTGAGACATGGCCGGGTCCGGATTTCAGCATAAACCCGTCGCGGTCTCCGCTCTGTTCCATGAAGAACGCCGAGCCAGAGTGCCCGCTCCACGCCGTAGTCCGATCGCACCACAGCGCCGAGCGGCTTGGCGCCTAGCTTGGCCGCACTCTGCCGCCGCCGCCGTGCGCTCTGCCGTCCTCCGGCTCGCTCTCCGAGCGGTCCTCCTGTTTGCCGCCTTCGCACCAGCCGCGCCGCGGGCGCAGGGCGCCCCCGCCGCCCGCTCGGCGGGCTACGTCGAGAGCGACGGACAGCTGGTGTACTTCGAGGTCGTCTCGGGCGGCGACGTCGTGATCGGCGAGGGCGCCGAAGCCCGTCCGCGCGTCCGCGTGCCCTACGCGGCGTTTGTGGACCTGCTCTCGCGAGCCGCTCGCGAGGGTGCGCTCGTTCCCGATAGCGTCGAGGCGACCGGCGTGCCCCTCGCGCTCGACGTCGACGACCGCTCGGTCGTGCGCCTCGCGACCGAGGTGCCCGCCGGGCAGCTTGCGCTCGGC
>DASVSE010000368.1:0-5574 GCA_036388235.1 Rubricoccaceae bacterium
CGGCGGCGACGACCGGCCGGCGGTACTCGACGGCGAACCGCGCGACGCCGATCACGGCAATCTTGGTCGCGATGGGCCGGTCTGCTTCCCAGCGCGTGAGTCGCGTGCCGTCCGGGCCGTCGGTCTCCTCGGCGAGGCGCCCGTTGGCGACAACCTGGTAGCCGCTCGGCGCCGTCACGGACCAGTCGACGAGCGCCTTGTCGGACGGGTGGTCCACGACGGGCAGCCAGTTGCGGGCGCGGTTCGGCCAGTGGTCCCCGAAGAAGGTCCGCTCGCCATGTCGGTTGACGCCGATGATCAGCCCGTCGGCCGGGACACCGCTGTACTCGATCACGGCGCGATGCCTGCCGCCGCGACTGGTGCGGGCGAGGTAAACCACGAGACGGTCGGCGGTGTGGGTAAAGCGTTCTGCTATGTCATCGACGGCGACGGCCGAAACGCGCATTCCTGTTCCCTCGGTGCTCAACGAGACAAGGTCGAGCGGGAGAACCGTTGTCGTGTCGCTCATGGCGGTGAAGTACACCGTCGCACGCCCTTCAATGCGGTCTACCGTGTCGCTAAGCGCGACCTCAAAGCTGTATCGAGTCACGTCGACGCCCGGCGCGTAGGCCTGCCCGGCGGGGAGCGGCTGCGCCGAGGCGCCGCCCGAGGCCGCGCCCCAGACGACAGCGAGAGCGGCAATCAGTGAAAAGCGACGCATGCGGGCGGGAGCGGGTGCGGGGCGAGGATACTGAACGCGCCGCTGGAACGATCTTGCCTCTGCCGGGACACCCGGTCCCCCATGCGCCACGTCCGACACTCTGCTGCCTGGCTTCTGCTGGCCGCCGCCGTCTTCGGCGGGACGGTCGCGCCGGCCGTGCACCGTGTCGCCCACGGGCTGGAGCGCGCGGCGACGGTCGCCGCGCACGCCGCCGATGGACACCACGCCGCCGGCGAGACGGGCCCACACGTCCGCGAGGCGTGCGCCCGAAGCGTCCAGGAAGACCTCGCGTGCACGCTGTGCGGGGGCCTCTCGGCAGCGGTCGCCGAGCGTGCGGAGGCGCTGCCCGTCGTCGCTCGCGGCGCTCGGCCGGGCGTTGACAGGGATACGAGAGGATACAGCCGCCCCGCGGGCGCGGCGTCGGTTCGAGGCCCACCGGGAGACGTCGCCTGACGTTTTGAGCCGGTCTTGTCTGGGCCGGCCGTCCCGTCGCGGCCAGCAAGGCCGCGCCTCTTCTGCCTGGCGGCCCCGTAGCCGCCCCGACGCCTCAACGCATGTTGTCTCGTACCGGACGCTGCGCGGCCCTCGCCGCCGGACTCCTCTTGCTCATTCCCGCTGCGATGGCCCAGTCGCTCGTCGGCCGCATCACCGACGCCCAGACCGGCGAGCCGCTCATCGGCGCGACCGTCCTCGTCCCTGCCCTCTCCGCCGGAACGACCACCGATGCCGACGGCCGCTACACGCTGGCGCTCAGCCGGTCGGGCGCCATTCGCGTTGTGACGCGCTATGTCGGCTACACGCCCGACACACGGTCCGTCGCGGTCGCGGCCGGCGCGCCGACCTTCCTTGACATCACCCTCACCGAGTCGGCCGTCGAGTCGCCGGGGGCAGTCGTGACGGCTCGTGCGACCGAAGCCGACGTGCTCTCGACGCCGCAGTCGGTCGCCGTCGTGGACGCGCGCATGCTGTCGAGGTCGGGCGGCGGGACGCCGTTCGACGCCCTCAACGAGGTCGCCGGCGTCCGCCTGCTCCGGACCGGACCGGCCGTCGCCAAGCCCGTCATCCGCGGGCTCACGTCGCAGCGGGTGCTCGTCGTCCGCGACGGCGTGCGGCAGGAGGGCCAGGGCTGGGGCGACGAGCACGGGCCGGAGATCGGCGAGGCCGACATCGACCGCATCGAAGTCCTGCGCGGCCCGTCGAGCCTGCTCTACGGCTCCGACGCGCTCGGCGGCGTCGTGCAGACGGTCCAGCGGGACCTGTTCGCGGATACACGCTCGGGCGAGTTGCGCCTGAGCGGCACGACGGTCACCCAGCAGACCGACGCGAGCCTGCGCTTGAGCGGCACAACGGGCCGGCTCGGCCTCGAAGCGCGCGTCGGCGGGCTCCGGGCCGGCCTCGTCCGGACGCCCGGTGGGCTCGTTCCCAACACGGCGCAGGACGGCACGACGGCGTCGGGCCGCGTCGGCCTCCGCCTGGGCGCGCGCGGGCGCATCGAGGCCGAAGGCGGCATCTTCCGGCAGCAGCTCGGCCTGTTCGAGCCCGACGCGCCGGCAGGGGACGGCATGCCCGGACGGTTTGCGATCGGCGGGCCATACCAGCGCGTCGCGCACGACCGCGGGGTCGTCCGCGTGAACGTGCCGGGGCGCGGGTTCGCGCAGCGCGTCGAGGCCGTCGGGGCGCTCCAGCAGAACCGCCGCCGCGAGTTCGAGGACGGCGACGACGCGAGCCTGTTTCTCCGCCTCACGACCGCCACGGCGGACGTTCGGGTCCACCACCAACCCGTCGGGCGCGTCTTCGGGACGCTCGGCGTGAGTGGTCTGAGCCAGCGCAACGAGACGCTCGCCGAGGAGACGCTCATTCCTGGCGGGACGACGCTCAACGCCGCTTTCTTCGCCGCCGAGCAGCTGGTCCTGCCGACGCTCACGCTCGACGCCGGCCTGCGCCTCGACGCGCGCCGCCTCTCGGCCAACGAGACGCCCGATCTCGGCGTCGCCGCCCAGACGCGGACATCCACGGCGCTGACGGGCGCCGTTGGTGCGGCGTGGCAGCCGCGGACCGACCTGTCGCTCGCGGCCAATCTCGGGCGCGCCTTCCGCGCGCCGGTCCTGCAAGAGCTGTTTGGCAATGGCGTCCACGAGGGAACGCTGCGCTTCGAGCGCGGAAACGCCAGTCTCCAGCCCGAGCGCAGCCTGTCCCTCGATGTCGTCGGGCGGTACCTCTCGCCGCACGTCTACGCCGAGGTGAGCGCCTTCGCGACGCGGATCTCGGACTACATCACGCCGCGCGCCGCGGGCGAGACGGACGCGGAAAGCGGGTTCCAGATCTACGACTTCACGCAGACCTCGGCGACGCTCACTGGTGGCGAGGCCCGGCTCGACGTGCACCCGCATGCCCTTCACGGGCTCGGACTGCACCTTGCCGGGGACGTCACACGGGGCCGCGACACGCGCCTGTCCGAGCCGCTTCCCTTCGTGCCACCGGCGCGCCTGCGCGTGGCGGCCGAGTTTCAGACCGCCCACCTTGGCCGCGCCGAGGATCTGGAGGTGCGCTTCGGGCCGACGTTCGTCGCCGCCCAGCGGCGCCTGGGCGTTCCCGGCGAGGTGCCCACGGACGGGTATGTGACGTGGGACGGCTCGCTCGCAGCGTCCTTCCGGGCGGGGACGATAACCCTGATGCCGGTCGTCTCGGTCGACAACCTGTTCGACGCGCGTTTCGTGGACCCCCTGAGCCGGTACCGCCCGTTCGAGGTGCTCGCACCGGGGCGCAGCGTGCGAGTGGCGCTGCGGGCGGCTTTCTAGCGCTTCCCGCTTTTCACGAGGCCTTGAGAGTCGTGTGCGGGGTGGGGCCGTATGTTCGAACCCGCCCCGCACGCCGCCTTGCCGCTGCGCGCGGCGGCCGCCGCCTCTGTAGCTCAGTTGGCAGAGCAGCTGACTCTTAATCAGCGGGTCGTTGGTTCGAGCCCAACCGGAGGCACTTAGAAAACCGCCCCGAATCAGTCTTTATGGCTGGCTCGGGGCGGTTTCGGTTTGATCCCCGCTGTTGAGGTTGAACTCGCGCACTGGAGGACGCGCTGGTACAAGGCCCGCCCGCTGGACTGTCTCTTGCCCTTGCGTTCCGAGCACGAACGTCGCGAAGCCCGCAGCGATGCCGCCACGTGCCCCCCGCGTCACGAGCACGATGGGCTGGCGCAGCGGGTACTCGTCGAGGTAAACCGCCCGCGGACTCGGCTGGACCGTCCGTCCCACCGAATCTACGAGCGCGACTGTCCGGATCCGCGCGGTCGTGTCGGCACGCAGCGTGAGTGCAGACACCAACCCGACCGCGTCCGGGCGCTCGGCGACGCGGGCGAGCACGTCGCGTTCGTTCGCGCCGCGGATCGCCGATTGGGGGAGGGCTCCAGCCGGGAGCAGGCGCCGGGCGACGTACTCGACCGTGCCCGCATTGCGGTCCGTCAGAACGAGACGCGCCTCGCCTGCCGTTCCCGCTGAGAGGCCGGCCCAAGGCACAGACCTTCCTGCGAGGAGCGATTGCAGCGCCGTGACGGGAATCGCCCGAACGGTGCTTGCCTCCGGCACGACGGCCACGACGGCTCCCTCGCCGATCAGCGTCTGGCCAACCGCAAGCGAGTACTCCTCGGCCAGGCCCGTTTCCTCCGCGTTCATCGACCGGTCCACGATCGCCGATTCAAGCTCGCCGCGGAGCACGCCGACGATGGCGGCGCGCGCCGAGAGTTCGGTGACGGTAATCGTCGTCTGCGGATAGAGCTTGCGGAAGTCGTCGGCCTGACGGCGAACGATGGCGGCAAGCTCGGGCGTCGTGCCAAGTCGGAGTGTGCCCGTGAAGCCTTCGCCGCCGAGAGGACGGCCCGACGCCTCGCCTGTCGGGGTGTCGACGCGAGACGGGGCGTCATTGCACCCGGCGCCGCCGGCAAGTACGCCGAGCATCGCGAGGGCAACAGCGCGGAGGAGGGGCGGGCAGAACAGGCGCATGGGGGGCAGGTGCATGAGTCAGGACCGATCGCCTGTCCCGCGCCGGCCCAGGCCGACCGCGCCACGGTACAGTCCCATCAGGACGAGGACAACGCCGACGGTCACGCGCAGTGTCGGCTCGGGTGTCGGTGGGCCGATGCGCCCGAAGGCGACGAGAAGCCCGACGACAATGAGCAGCGCGGCGACAACGAGGGTGAGCAGACGAAGCGGAGACATCGGCACCGGCGGAGAAACTCCCAAAACGCACGGCGGGGCGCCGGGTTCACCCCGCGCCCCGCCGCAGTCGCCTAGAGGGAGGTCAGCGGATGGTGAACCGAACCGGCAGGGTCATCCGGACCTTTACGACGCGCCCATTCTGAACGCCCGGAGTAAAACGCGCTGCACGTACCGCGTCTACCGCTGCACGGTCTAGCCCTGCCGAGACAGACCGGACGGTCTCGATCTGGGACGGGACGCCGGTCTCGTCCACGACGAACCGGACGATGACCGTCCCCTGATTGCCCGCCTCACGGTCGAAGCGCGGGTACTCAACGCGCGCCTGCAAACCAGCGATGCCACCGATGAGCTCGGGCGCGACTTCGACGCCCTCGTAGAAAGGCGGCGGGGTGGGCGCGTCCTCTACCGGCTCAACCCGGGGCTGCGGGACCGGAGGCACCGTACGGTCGATGTCTGGCGGATTCGGTGGCGCCGGCGCCGTACCCGGGCCATCGGTCGTGCCGTCGCCTGCATTTGCCCTCCCTGTCACCGGGCCGACGTCCGAGATGCCGATGTCCTCGTTACGCGCGGTCGTCGCTGTAGGGTCGGCCCGCTCGTCGGGGACGAGCGTCGTAATGCCAGTGGGCACAGCCTGAGTCGGTGTGCCACCGCGCTGCGTCGGCGCTGGGT
>DASVSE010000369.1:0-2020 GCA_036388235.1 Rubricoccaceae bacterium
CGACGACGCCGAGGCCCTCGCCCTCGCCGAAGCCCGCAACCGCGACGCCGCCCACTTCGCCGCAGGGCTCGCCCTCGCCGACGCCTTTCTCGCCGAGTACGGCGAGCGCGACGACGCCACCGGCACGCGCACCGGCGCCCGCAAAGGCCTCGCGGCCCTCGACACGGCCGCCCGCGCCACCTACGACACCCTCCGGGCCCTCCTCCGCGACGAGTACGCCGACGAGGCCGAGCACCTCGAACGCCTCGGCGTCAGCACCGCTCGCGCCGCCGACGACCGCGACACGTTCCTCGAACAGGCCCGCGCGACGCTCGCCGCCGTCCGCAAGCCCCCCTACGCCGCCGCCGTCGCCCCCGCCGGCTTCCCCGACGAGGCCCTCGACGCCTTCGGCGCGTCCCTCGACGCGCTCCAGAAGGCCGCCGGCAAGAAGACCTCGTCCGAGGGCGCGCACGGCGGCTCGACCGACGAGCGCGACGCGGCCTACACCGCCTTCATGGGCTGGATGAAGAAGACCCGCCGCCGCCTCGCCATCGCCTACTAGGACCACCCCCACGTCGCCGCCCGCGTCGGCCTCTGAGCCCGGCCCCGGCGCCGACCGCGGGCGCCGGGGCCGGCCCGCTCACGTCGGGCTCGCCGCCTCGTCCGCCACCAGCCCGTCCTCCGTCTCGGCGGCCTGCGCCCCGGCGGCCAGCGCCTCACCCGATCGGGCCGCGCGCTCTGACGTTTCGAGGACATACTGGAAGATCAGCGGCGCCACGATCGTCGCGTCGCTCTCGACGATGAACTTCGGCGTCTCGGCCGCCAGCTTGCCCCAGGTGATCTTCTCGTTCGGGACCGCCCCCGAGTACGACCCGTAGCTCGTCGTCGAGTCCGAGACCTGCGCGAAGTAGGCCCACAGCGGCGTCCGCCGGTCCATGTCCTGCTCCAGCATCGGCACGACGCAGATTGGGAAGTCGCCGGCGATGCCGCCGCCGATCTGGAAGAAGCCCAGGCCCCGCCCGACGCCCGGCGCCACGGCCGCTTCCTGCGTGTTCTCCGTGTACCAGTCCGCGAGCCACGTCATGAACTCGATCCCGTGCTTGACGAGGTGCGGGCTCTTGACGTCGCCCTGGAGCACGTGCGAGGCGAAGATGTTGCCCGTCGTCGAGTCCTCCCAGCCGGGCGTGACGATGGGCAGGTTCTTCTCGCACGCGGCCACCAGCCACGAGTCCTTCGGGTCGATCTGGTAGTGCTCCTCGAGCCGGCCCGAGCGGAGGATCCGGTAGAGGATCTCGTGCGGGAACGCGCGGCGGCCCTCGGCCTCCATCGCGTGCCACTCGTCTACGAGGGCCCCCTCCAGGCGCCGGAAGGCCTCTTCCTCGGGGATACACGTGTCGGTGACGCGGTTCATGCCGCGGTCCAGGAGCGCCTGCTCGTCGGCCGCCGTGAGGTCGCGGTAGTTCGGGACCCGCTCGTAGTGGTCGTGCGCGACGAGGTTGAACAGGTCCTCTTCGAGGTTGGCGCCCGTG
This sequence comes from Rubricoccaceae bacterium, assembly GCA_036388235.1. Taxonomy (GTDB): domain Bacteria; phylum Bacteroidota; class Rhodothermia; order Rhodothermales; family Rubricoccaceae; genus DASVSE01. The sequence goes on from DASVSE010000369.1 coordinate 1,509, forward strand.
CACGAGATGATGTGGACGAGGTCCTTGCGGATCATCTCGGCGAGCGACAGCCCGAGCTCGGCCGTGGACATCGCCCCGGCGAGCGAGACGAGCATCTGGCCGCCGGCGTCGACGTGGGCCCGGTACCCCTCGGCGGCGTCGACGAGCGCGGCCGCGTTGAAGTGCCGGTAGTGGTGCTTGAGGAAGTCGGAGACGGTCGTGTCGGTCATCGGGGTCGGAATGGAGTGGACGGCGCGCTTCACGAAGAGTCAGCCGCAGACGTTCCCACGAACCATGCGCGCGGCCGGTACGTTACGCCCTCCCCCTAGACCCCGCCCCGTTGCCCGAGACGCCCGCGGCGCCCGCGCGCCCCCCCCGCGCCGAGCGGCCCGACGCCCCGCCCCCCCCCGTCGCCCGCGCCGACAGCCCGGCCGAGCCCCCCGGAGGGGACGGCGCGCCCGCCCTCTGGACGACGCAGGACAGCACCGACCTCTACCACGTCGACGCCTGGGGCGAGGGCTACGTCGAGGTCA
>DASVSE010000370.1:0-1527 GCA_036388235.1 Rubricoccaceae bacterium
CGCGGGGTCCTGAGCGTCCCTGAGGAGCCCGGCGAGTCGCTCTAGCCCGCTCCTGTCGGTGGACGGAACGAGCGAGTTGAGCCGCTGGTGGAGCGCGCTGGCAACGTCGGTGTGGAGTGCAGCGACGCGGTCGTTGAGGTAGATGTCGACCTTGCCGAACGACTCGCTGATGTGGACGCGGATCTGGTTGAGCTCGTTCGCGGCGAACCCGGCCGCCCCCCTGGCGAGCTTCATCGCGTCGACGGCGCGGGCGGTCCATGCATCAACCGAAGCATCTCCGAGCCCGCCGTCGATCCACGTCGCGATCTCATCCTCGACGTTCTGCGCGAGCGCCTCGAACGCCGTGTCGTCCGAGACGTCCGAGACGAGGGACAGGCGGTCCTCGGTGATCCCGCTGAGCGCGACCGCAACGGCCTCCCGAAGGCGGTCGGTTGCCTGCACGACCTGCGCAGTCGGGCTCGACACGCTCATGCCGGCAACGCCAGCCTCGACGGCCTCGATGGCCGACCTCACGCGAGCGAAGGCGTGCCGCACCGTCTCCTGCGCGCGCGCCAGCACGGCCGCGTCCATCCCGGGGAGGTGTTCCGCGAGGTGACCGAGCAGGGGCCCAACCGCGCCCTCGCGAACGCGCTCGCTGTCGGACGCGTCGGTCTGCAGGACGCGGTAGTTCTTGTCGGGCTGGCCCTCGTTGGCCTCGGACTGGATGTGCGCGAGCAGCGCCTCGGTCTGCTCCGCGGCCACGCCCCCGTCGTTGACGAGGAGGAAGACGAAGTCCCTGCGGTCGACCGCCCCCCGGGCCTGGTCGAGCACGCTGAGTGTCCGGATGTCCTCGTCCTTCCAGAACCCCATCCCGGTCACGGGGCGCTTGAGAAGCGCGACGACGTCCACTTCGTTCTTCAGGCCCGCGGCGTGGTGGGCATCGGCCGTGGCCGAGACTTCGCCGAGGCCCGGCAGGTCGACGAGCGCGAGTTGCCGGACGTCCGTGCTGGGAAACGGCCTCTCGATCACGACGTCCCGGACGGCGAGGTAACGCCGGTCCGCGGAGTCGTCGTCGTGCTTCGGGTACGCGACGAAGGGCCTGAGCTCGGCGAGCTTGACTTCCCGCTCGTCGCCCGTCAGAAACTGTGCGAAGCGGCCGAACGCGCCGTGCGCCTTACGAACGCGGCTGTAGAGGGCCTTGTCGAGGTCTGAGGCGCCCTCGGGTGTCGCGTAGCTGGCCGCGCGGAACGCGTCGGCGGTGCGGGGTGCCGCGCCGAGGCCGAGCGCGGCGTGCGTGGGCTCGAGCACCTCGTCGCGGAAGGACTCGAACGAGTGGAACGTGACGAGGGCCCTCCCCTCCCCCGCGACGTTGACGATGCGGCTGCGGACGGCCGTCACGGGGAGGTTGTTGCCCGTCGGGATCTGGTCGTCGCCGAGGCCGCTAATTGTCTGCAACAGCGTGCTCTTGCCGACGCGGGCCTGCCCGCTGACGCCGACGTTGAGCGTGGGCCGCTGGAAGCGCGTCCGGACGGCGGCGAGCTCGGCCTC
>DASVSE010000371.1:0-7527 GCA_036388235.1 Rubricoccaceae bacterium
CGTCCTGCTCGCCGTCGCCGCCCTGCTGGCGGTCGGGACCGTGCTGCCGGCCGTGCGGAAGCCGTACTGGTGGATCCGCTCGCTCGATTTTCCGCGCCTCCAGATTGCCGCAGTTGCACTCGCGGCGCTGGCCGCGCTCACCGCCGTGAGCCAGTCGCGGGGGCCGGAGCCTCTAGACCGCTGGGCGCTCGGCGTGCTTGCCGCCGTCGTCGCCGTGCAGGCGGCTCGGATGCTGCCATACTCGCGGCTGTGGCGTGTCCAGACGGTCCGCGCCGAGGCGCCAGACCGCGCCCGCTCGCTCCGGCTCGTGGTATCGAATGTGCTCATGACCAACCGCGACGGCGAGCGGTGGCTGCGCACGATCCGCGAGACCGACCCGGACGTCGTCGCGGCCGTCGAGACGGACGCGTGGTGGGCCGAGACCGCCGGGGCGCTCCGCGAGACGCACCCGCACACCGTACTTCTGCCGCAGGACGACACGTACGGTATGTGCGTCTTCTCGCGCCTGCCCATCGTCGCCTGCGACGTCGAGCACCTTATCGAGCCCGAGGTGCCGAGCCTGTTTCTGACGCTGCGCCTGCCATCCGGCGAGACGCTGCGGCTCGTCGTGCTGCACCCGCGCCCGCCGCGGCCCGACATCGGGCAGGACTCGACGCTGCGCGACGCCGAACTCGTTGTTGCCGCCCGGCGCGTCGCCCAGTTCGATCCGCCCGTGATTGTCTGCGGCGACCTCAACGACGTCGCGTGGAGTGCCACGACGACGCTCTTTCAGCGCATCGCGGGCGTCCTGGACCCGCGCGTCGGGAGGGGCCTCTTCTCGACGTTCCACGCGGACTACCGCCTGCTCCGCTACCCGCTCGACCACGTCTTTCACACGCCCGACCTCGCGCTCGTGAGCCTGCAGCGGCTGGAGCACGTCGGGTCGGACCACTTCCCGATGGCGATCGAACTCGCCCTGAGTCCCCGCGCCGAAGCGGTCCAGGATGCGCCCGAGGAGACGCCCGAGGCGCGCGCCCACGCAGCCGAGGTCGTCGAAGAGGTCCGCGAGTTCAAGGCCACCGAGACGCCCGCGGAGGCGGCCGAGCGCCGGGCGGAAGACGTGTAGCCCGCCCGGAGGCCGCCTTGCTCGGCGTGCCGTCCGGATGACGCGTGAAACGACGGCTCGGACAGACTCCGCCCGCTTCTCCGGAGTACCCTGCACGTCCACCGCACCGCACGCCCCGTGACGCTCGCCGATTACCGCGACCTGTTCGACCTCCCGCCCGACCTTGCTTACCTCGACCACGCAGCGACGGGCGTGCTGTCCCGCCCCGTCCACGCCGCGGCCGTCGATTATCTGGACGGCCACGCCGGGCGCGTCGCGGGGCGGTCGCCGAACAACTTCGCGGCCGACCTTGACCGTATCGAGCGCCTCCGGACGCGCGCGGCTCAGCTGCTCAACGCGCCCCTCACGGCTGTCGAGGTCGTCCCCAACACATCCGCAGGTGTGAACTGGATCGCGCAGGGGCTGGACTGGGCACCCGGCGACCGCGTCGTGATCCCGGCCTGCGAGTTCCCGACGAACCACCTGCCGTGGCGCGCTCTCGCCGCGCGCGGCGTCGCCGTGGACCGCGTGCCCACGCCCGCCGGCACGTTCACGCCCGAGGCGCTCGACGCCGCCATCACGCCCCGCACGCGCGTCGTGTCGGTCTCGTGGGTGCAGTTTCTGTCCGGCTTCCGGTGCGATCTCGCCGCCGTCCGCGACGTGTGCGACGCCCGCGGCGTCTACCTCGTCGTCGACGCGATCCAGGGCGTGGGCGCGCTCCGCTTCGACGCGGCCGAGATCCGGCCCGATCTCGTCGTCGCGGGCGGCCACAAGTGGCTGTGTGCGATGCACGGGTTGGGCGTCGCCGCCGTCTCGGAGCGCCTCATGGAGCGCCTCGTGCCCGTCCGCGGCTGGCTCAACGGGCCCGTCGACTGGGACGACTTCAGCGCCATCACCGACGACCTCCACCCGGACGCGACGCGCTTCCGCACGGGCACGCTCCCGACGGCCCAGGTCTACGCCCTTGACGCCTCCATCGGCGCGATGCTGGACGCCGGGCCCGACGCGCTCGAAGCGGCCGTCCTCGACCATGCCCGTCGGCTCGCAGATGGCCTCGACGCGCTCGGACTTCGCCGCTACGGCGTGTCCGATGCCGCCCACGCCTCGGGAATCGTGACGGTCGAGCCCGACGCACCCGAGGCGCTCCACGCGCACCTCGCCGCCGCGGGCGTTCACACGGCCCTCCGCAGCCGCAAGCTTCGCTTCTCCCCCCACGCGCATACGCGCGCCGCCGACGTCGAGCGCGCCCTCGACGCCGTCGCCGCCTTCGTCCGCCCCGCCGTCCGCCCCGCCGTCCACGCCTGATGCTCTACGCCAACTCCCACCCGACCTCGGGCGAGCCGGACAAGATCGAGACCCTCGTCACGCTCGACGTGCCGCCCGGCCAGGCGCCCGTGCGCATCGACGTCTACCTCACCGACAAGCTCGCCAACGCGACGCGCGCCAAGGTCCAGCGCGCCCTCCGCGAGGGCTGCGTCGACGTTAATGGGGAGACGGTCGTCAAGGTCTCGACGCCGGTCCAGCCCGGCGACCACATCGCGTGCCGGCTCATGAAGCCGCCGCCGATCGAGATCGTCCCCGAGGACATCCCGTTGAGCATCGTCTACGAGGACGACGTGCTCGTCGTGCTCGATAAGCCTGCCGCGATGGTGGTCCACCCGGCTTTCGGGCACCGGACCGGCACGCTCGTCAACGCGCTCCTGCACCACGTCGGCGCCGGCCCGCTCCGCGCGTCCGACTTGGCCGAGGCGCCCGACGGCGAGGCCGATGCGGACGATGATGGCGACGACGAAGCCGTTGCCGCACTCGGTCTTTCGACGGCCACGGCCGGGCCGCGCTTCGACGGCGACCCGACGGTCCGCCCGGGCCTCGTCCACCGCCTCGACCGCGACACGACGGGCCTGATGGTCGTTGCCAAGACCGACATCGCCGCCGCCCACCTCGCCGCTCAGTTCGCCGCCCGCACGACGCGCCGGCGCTACCTCGCCCTCGTCTGGGGCGAGCCCGACCCTGCCGACGGCCGCATCGAGACGTATCTCGGCCGCAGCCCGCGAGACCGCAAAAAGATCGCCGTCGTGCCCGAGGAGATCGGCAAGTGGGCCGCGACGAACTACGAGACTGTCGAGCCGCTGGGCTACTTCGCCCTCGTCGCCTTCCGCCTCGAAACGGGCCGGACCCACCAGATCCGTGTTCACGCCCGCGCGCTCGGCCACCCGGTCTTTGGCGACCGGACGTACGACGGCGACCGCATCCACTACGGGCCGGGCGAGGGCTCGCGGCGCCAGTTCATCCACAACCTGCTGACCGCCCTGCCGCGGCAGGCGCTGCACGCGCACACGCTCGGCTTCGAGCACCCGACGACGGGGGAAGCGATGGATTTCGAGGCGCCGCTTCCCCCGGACATGGCGTACGTGCTGGACCGGATCCGGGCCGTCGAAGGTACCGCGTAGACGGTGGGCGCTGGACGGCCGGCGTGAAGCCGTGGTAAAGGATGACGCAGTGCGGAAACTCTCCATGCCGCACTGCGTCAATGGGGACGCTGAACCCCGCCTGCCATGCCGCGCCTTATCAAACGCTACGGGAGCCGTAAGCTCTACGACACGACCGACAGCCGCTACGTCGGCCTCGATGACATCGCTGCGTTCGTCCGGGCCGGGGAGGACGTCCGCGTGGTCGACAACAAAAGCGGGACGGACGTTACGGCCGCCATCCTGACGCAGGTCATCTCCGAGGAGGGCCGCGACGGCCGCGGCCTGCTCTCGCCGGGCTTCCTGCACGACCTGCTCCGCGTCGGCGAACGGACGCTGCGCCGCGGCGAAGAGGCGGTCGGCAGCGCCGTCGAGGCAGGCCTGACCGTCGCCCGGCAGGGCGTCGACGAAATCGCCCGCGCCGCCGCCGAGCGCATTCGCCCGTCCGGCCACATCGCCGACGTCCGCGACGAGATGGACCGTCTGCGGGAGCGCCTCGAATCGCTCGAGTCCACGCTCGACGCCCTCGACGCATCTGCGACGGCCCCCGAACCGGCTTCCAAACGAGCGCCTCGCCGCGCCTCGAAGACACCCTGAGCTACGGCTCTCCCCGTTCCAGTGCCTCCAGGCACATTCGATTCTATCTAACCGGGCTCTGCCCACCCGACCAATGGCTACCACGACCAAGGCCGTCAAGGCCGACGCCAAGAAGACCAAGACCGACACCAAGCGCGTCGGCTCGGACATCAAGAAGACCGCGGACGACGCTCTCGGGCTCGCCCGGACGACCGCCGAGAACGTCCAGAAGGACCTCGCCGACACGGCCGGCTCCGTCAAGGAGTCCGTCCAGAGCGTGTTCCTCGCTGGCCTCGGTGCGCTGTCGATGGCCGAGGAGGAGGGCTCCAAGCTGTTCAAGAAGCTCGTCAAGAAGGGCGAGAAGGTGGACCTGCCGGGCTTCGGCGCCGACCGCGTCCAGCAGATCCGCAAGCAGCTCGACGTCGCAACGGACACGGCGAGCGACGCCGTCAAGGGCCGCGTCTCGGACGTCCGCTACGTCGCTGGCGAGACGGCCGACAAAGTCGAGGACCGCGTCACAGACGCCGTCGCGACGGTCATGAAGCGCATCGGCGTCCCGACGCGCGAGGAGATCTCGGAGCTCACGGCGAGCGTCGAGCGCCTCACCAAGCACATTGACGCGCTGAAGGAGCAGCGCGCGGCGGCTCCGGCGCCTGCCGCCGAGCTGACGGTCGAGGCCGTTGGTGGCGGCTGGTACGAGATCCGCGTCGGCACGATCGTCGTCGAGAAGGTGCAGGGCAAGGAGGATGCCGAGGCGGCGCTTGCTCGCCATCAGGCCGCGCAGGTCTAATCGACGGGCGAGGGGCCCCGCCTCTTGCCCCGCCCGAGCGGCCCGGCGTCCACGCGACGCCGGGCCGCTTGCACGTTCACGCCGCAACGCGGCAACACGGTCGGGAGGACGTCGTTATCCTCGCACACCCCCGGCCGCACGCGCTTTCACCCATGCAGATCGCCGACCACCACCGCCGCGGCCCTGTCGGCCTTGCCCTCGCAGGTGGAGGGCCTGAAGGCGCGATCTACGAGATCGGCGTCCTGCGCGCGCTCGACGACGCCCTCGATGGGCTCGACCTCAACGACGTCCCCGTGACCGTCGGCGTCTCGGCCGGCGCGTTCGTTGGCGCGAGCCTCGCCAACGGAATCACGACGGCGCAGCTTGCGCGGTCCGTGATCGGCAACGAGCCCGGCGAGCACCCCTTCCGGCCCGAGCTGTTTCTGGCGCCCGCCTTCGGCGAGTACATGCGCCGCGCGGTCTCCGTGCCCGGCCTCGCACTCGACGCGGTCGTGTCGGCCCTGCGGCACCCGACGGCGACGTCGGGTCTGGTCTCGACGCTGATCGACCGCCTCGGCCGGGCGGTGCCGGTCGGTGTGTTCGACAACGGGCCGCTCCGCGAGTACCTCGAAATGGTCTACTCCCGGCCCGGCCGCACGGACGACTTCCGCAAGCTCAAGAACGAGTTGTACGTCGTCGCGACCGACCTCGACGCGAGCACGTCCGTCCGCTTCGGCGCCCCGGGCCGCGACGATGTCCCGATCTCGCTCGCCGTCCAGGCCTCGACGGCCCTGCCAGGCCTGTACCCGCCCGTCGAGATCGACGGGCGTCACTACGTCGATGGCGTGCTCAACAAGACGGTCCACGCCTCGGTTGCCTTCGACCGCGGTGCGCGGCTCGTCATCGCCGTCAACCCGATCGTGCCCGTGGATACGGAGCACGCGGTCGCCGCGGGCGCGATGCGCGACGGGCGCCTCGTCGACCGCGGGATGCCGGGCGTGATGGCGCAGACGTTCCGGACGCTCATCCACAGCCGCATGGCATCGGGCATGGCGGCTTACCGCGAGCGCTACGAGGGGGCCGACCTCGTCCTGTTCGAGCCCCGCCGCGACGACTACACGATGTTCTTTACAAACGTGTTCTCGTTCGCCGCTCGCGAGGAGGTCATCGCCCACGCCTACCGCTCGACGCTGCTCCAGCTCCGCGACCGCCAGGACGAGGTCGGGCCGCTCTTTGAGCGCCACGGCATCCACCTCCGCGAGGACGTGATCTCGCAGCCGCGGCCGGACCTCTGGGAGAGTGTCGGACTGCGCGGCGGCGCGCGGCGGCTGCTGCCGTCCACGGTCGCCACGCGCGACCTGCGCGACGCGCTCTCCGACCTGGGCGAGATACTCGGCCCCGAGACGGCGCCGTGACACCCGTTCGGCGCGCAAGCCGCTGACGGGAACTGCCTCAGACCGGCTCCTTGCGGAAGGCGCGGCGCGCGGCGAGGGCAGCCCCGACGATGCCCGCCTCGTTGCCCAACTCGGCACGGCACAGCGTCGCCTTGGTGTCCAGGAGGTGCCCGAACTGGCTCCACCGGTCGATGCGCGACACGCCGCCGCCGATGACGATCCGGTCTGGCGCGAGCAGGAACTCGTACATCTCCAGGACCGGCTGCACGCGCCGCCGCGCCCAGCGCTCCCACGTGAGGTGCTCGCGGGTCCGGACCGAGTCTGCCGCGACGTGTTCGGCGATGCGTTCGTCGAAGCGGATGTGCCCGAGCTCGGTGTTGGGCACGAGGCGCTTGCCGACAAAGAGGGCGCTCCCGATGCCTGTCCCGAACGTTACGACGAGCGTCGTGCCTTTCTCGCCTTTGCCCGCGCCGAAGGCCATCTCGGCCAGACCGGCCGCGTCGGCATCGTTGAGGACGATCACGGGGACGCCGAGGCGCTTGCGGAACAGCCGCGCCGCGTCGGTCCCGATCCACGAGTGGTCGATGTTGGACGCCGTCTCCGTCACGCCCCGGCGGACGCGCGCGGGGACCGTGCACCCGACCGGGCCGTCCCACGCAGCATGCCGGACGAGGCCCTCGACCGCTTCGGCGACGGCCGGCGGGGTTGCCGGCTTGGGGGTCGGCACGCGCACACGGTCCGTCACAAGGGTCCCCTTGCGGGCGTTCACGACGGCGCCTTTGACGCCGGACCCGCCGATGTCGATGCCGAGAACGTGGGTCGGGCGTTTGCTCATTCGGGGTAGGGAGGGCGCTAGTCGGCGCGGTAAAGTTCGACGGCAAACCAGCCGCGTGCATCGGTCCAGCGCGCGACGCGGGTGAAGCCAGCGGGGGCGGCAATGCGGGCAAGCGTCTCGGGGCCGTACTTCGTCGACGTCTCGGTGTGGATCGACTCGCCGTCGGCGAAGCTAAAGCGCTGCCCGACTACGGTGAGCGTCTGAGCGCCGCGGCTGACGAGGTGCATCTCGACGGCCTGGCTGGTCTCGCCAGATCCCGCCTCGTCTGGGCGCTCCACGACACGCGCCTCGTGCACCCACCGGTCGAGGTCGGCGTCGCCGCCGAGTTCGCGGTTGATGCGGACGAGCAGGTTGCGGTTGAAGGCGGCCGTGACTCCGTCGGGGTCGTCGTAGGCGAGCGC
>DASVSE010000372.1:0-3507 GCA_036388235.1 Rubricoccaceae bacterium
GGCGGATCTACGGGGACTCGTGGCCCGGTGCGGCCCTGAGAGCGGCCGTGCTCCCGTTCGCGTTCTACATCTCGCTGATCTACCTGTACCGGCCGCTCCTGTTCGCCCTTATCACCGCGCTGCTGTGACCGACGGCGCTACTGCGCCGTGTACACCGCGAACTCGTCTCGGCGGGCGTGCAGGTTGAGCGCGATCGCGAGCATCGTCGTGTTGGCGAGCAGGGCGGAGCCGCCGTACGAGATGAACGGGAGGGGGATGCCGATGACCGGCATCAGCCCGATCGTCATCCCGACGTTGATGAGGATGTGGACGAGCAGGATGCCCGTCAGGCCGGCGACGAACAGGCGCGGGAGCGCGAAGCCCGCCTGCGCGCCGAGGCTCGCCAGCCGGATCAGCAGAATGCCGAACAGCCCGAGCAGCACCATCGTCCCGATAAACCCGAACTCCTCGCCGATGACGCAGAAGATGAAGTCGGTAGAGTTCTCGGGGATGTACGCGAGCTGGGTCTGCGTCCCGTTCGTGAAGCCCTTGCCGAACAGCCCACCCGAACCGATCGCGGCCTTGGCCTGGATAATGTGGAAGCCCGCGCCGTAGCGGAACGACTCGGGGTCGTTGAAGGCGACGATGCGCGAGATCTGGTGCGGCTGCAGAATCTGGAACAGGGCCGTGTGCGCCGCGATGGCGACGAGACCCGTCGCGGCGAACATGCCCGCTGCCATGCCCCGCGAGCGCGTCCAGACGAAGAAGCCGGCCGTGGCGCCGAGCGCGAAGACGGCCGCGAGCAGCGGGCTCCCGATGACGAGGTACACCGCGACCGCCGGGGCGGCGAGCAGGGCCATCACGGGTAGCGGCACGGCCCCGCTCCAGAACAGCATCACCGGAACGAGCGCGAGGTACACGAGCGCCGTCCCCGTATCGTTGGCCGCCAGCAGCAGCCCGACCGGGATCAGCAGCAGCACGGCCGCGCCGACGAGGCGGAGCCAGTTGCCCTGCCGGGCCTCCTTCGTCGCCAGAAGGGCCGTGACGGCGAGGACGGTCCCGACCTTGCCGATCTCGCCCGGCTGCAGGCCCCACACCCACGCCTTGGCGCCGTTGACCTCGCGCCCGAAGAGGATCGCCGCGACGAGGAGGCCGATGCAAAAGAGGTACGCCAGCGGCGCCAGCCGCACAATGAGGCGCGCCGGCATGAGCAGCACGACCCCCATCACGACGGCCGAGACGGCGAACCATTCCAGCTGGCGGGTAAAGTTCTGCTGCACGGTGTCCTTCAAGAACTCCCGCGCCGGGCCGTGCGTGGCCGAGTAGATCGCCGTCAGGCCGACGCACACGAGGCCCGCCCACAGCAGGAGCGTCAGCCAGTCGAGATTCTTGTACCAGGGGCGCATTGGGGGACGGGCAGGGGCGAAAAGCCGGAGATAAGTCTACGAACGCCGGCCACCGGAGCGACCGTATCGGACGGCCGCAACAGAGGCGAGACGCGCGTGATGAGGGCGGGAGCGCGCGGGCAGGGAGCGGCCGAGCACCGGCCCTCAGCCGGGCGGCTCGGCGTCGTGTGCGGCGAGGGCGGCGTCGCGGACGGCGAGGACGTGCGCGAGCGCCTCGGCGTCGTCTTCGGGGAGATTGCCGGTGAAGAGGGCGTCCTTGATCGCCCCCGACGCCGACCGGTCCGCGCCGCGGAGGGCCGGCACGACAGCGAGAAAGAGCGTCTCGCGGCGGCGCGCCTCGTCCAACCGGGCGCGGACGAACGCCTCGGCCGGACCGGCCTCGTTCGGGATTGCGCCGTCGAGGATCGCCTCGCGGACCCACGCCTTGAGCATGCCAACCGCGACGCCCTCGCCCGAGCCGAGCATCGCCATGATCTGCTCGCCCGAGACCGGCGGCTGCCAGTTGCGGAGCCCGTCGCGGGCCTCGACCTCGGCCATGCGCGCCTCGACGCGGTCGTACCCGGCGAGGTACTTGCGCGCACGGCGGGCGTTTTTGCTCGTCACGTCCGCCCGGACGAGCAGCATCAGGTCGTCGATGTCGTCGCCCGCGTCCACGATGAGGCGGCGGACGGCCGAGTCGGTCACGTCGGCGTCGACGAGCGCGGCCGGGCGGTGGTGCAGGCGCACGACGGTCTGCACAAAGTCGAGCGGCTCGCCGAGCGGCAGGCGCAGGCGGCGAAAGACCTCGGGGATGATGCGCCGCGGCCCGACGTCCTCGTGCCCGTGGAACGTCCAGCCCGTGCCCGGCTCCCAGCGCTTCGTCTCGGCCTTGCCGACGTCGTGCAGGAGCGCCGCCCAGCGCAGCCACAGGTCGTAGCCGCCGGCCCGCTCGCCCACGCCGAGGCCCGCCTGGAGGTACGCGAGGTTGTCCACGACTTCGAGCGTGTGCCAGAGGTTGTCCTTGTGCGCCCGCCCGCCGACCTCCTCGACGCCTGCGAGCCGCGCGACCTCGGGCAGAACGTGCGCCAGCAGTCCGGTCCGGACGAGGAGCGCCAGCCCGGCCGAGGGCACGCGCGTCGCGAGCAGCTTGCCCAGTTCGTCGGTGATGCGCTCGGGGCTCACGATGGCGATGCGCTCGGCCTGTGCGGCCATGGCCGCCTCGGCGTCGGGGGCGACCGTGAAGCCGAGCTGGGCGGCAAAGCGCGCCGCGCGGAGCATCCGCAGCGGGTCGTCGGTGAACGTGAGGTCCGGGTCGAGCGGCGTCCTAAGGACACGCGCGTCGAGGTCGTCGAGCCCGCCGTGGAGGTCGACCGTCTCGCCAAAGCGGTCCGGGTGCAGGTCGGCCGCGAGCGCGTTGACGGTAAAGTCGCGGCGCGCGAGGTCGTCGGCGAGCGTGCCGTCCTCGACGATGGGCTTGCGGCTTTCGGCCCGGTAGCTCTCGCGGCGGGCGCCGACAAACTCGACGACGAGGCGCTCGTTGCCCCCTTCCGGGTCGAGGCGCGCGAGGTGCGCCCCAGGAATCGTGACGGCCGCTGTCCCGAAGGCATCGTAGACGGCCGGTGGCTGGACGCCGAGGGCCGCCGCAACCGCCCGGGCGAGCGCGACGCCGGGTCGCACCCCACCCGCCGGGTCGACGGCGACGATATCGAGGTCGGTCGTCGCGCGTCCGAGCCGGGCGTCGCGGACGGCCCCACCGACGGCATACGCCGCCACGCCGAGGCGCTGAGCCTCAGCGCCGATGCGGCACAGAACGGGGGCGAACGGGAGCGACACGGCGGGCAGAAACGTTCGGGCCCAAGGTGCCCGGCCCGGTGGGGCGGGTCAAGCCGAGACGGCGGGAATCTGGCGGCCGAGGCCGCCGCGAACGGGCAACCTTATCGGAGGGCGGCCGCGACGCGATCGGCGAGGCGCAACGTCGCGACGGCGTCGTGGAGCGGATACGGCGCCGAGTGTCCGGCGGCGACCGCCTGCACGAACGCGACGGCCTCATCCGGGAGCGCGTCGACGACGTCCGCTGACGTCTCAACGCCGCTGGTGTACACCGAGACCCGCGTCGGGGCATCGCCCGCCCCGGCGCGCACGA
>DASVSE010000373.1:0-2018 GCA_036388235.1 Rubricoccaceae bacterium
CTCCAGCGCACCGTCGACCGCGGGGCGACCTGGAGCCCGGTCTGCGGCGGGCCCGACGCGTTCAAGGGCGTCGTGGGCGAGCCCGAGTCCATCTTCGAGATCCCCGCGCCCGAGCCCCACGCCGGGCGCATCCTCGCCGGCGCCGGTGACACCTCCGGCATTAGCTACAGCGACGACCGCGGTGCGACGTGGCACCTGCCCGACCTCTCGGCCTTCCCGGTCTCGCCGGGCAACTTCGTCGACTTCGGCGCGTGGGCCTTCCGCGTGCTGCCGTCGGGCCGCATCCTCGCCAGCGGCCAGTGGGGCATTGCCACGAGCGACAACAGCGGCACGTCCTGGGCGCCGACGTCGCTCTTCAGACCATTCGGTTACGAGACGTACGGCCTCGCGGCCCTCGCGACGCCGGGGAGCGTCCAGACGGGCGCCCCCGCGTGCGGCCTCTCCGACACCACCCTCTGCGACGGCGCGGTGACGATCGGCATCGACGCGACGCGGCCCGACACACAGGTCTGGCGCACGAACGACGGCGGGCGGACATGGTCGGCGCCGGTTGCGCTGCCGGAGCCGCGCGACGGACTCGGTGCGGGCTACCCGGCGGGCGTGATCCCGTTGGGTGTGGAGCCGAACGGGCTCGGGCGTGCCGTCGTGATCACGGGCCGAGGTCTTATCTACCTCACGCGCGACGGCGGGGATTCGTGGACGGCGGTGGGCCGGATGCCGATCACGCTGGACTACAACCGGACGCGGTCGGTGAAGCTCGGTCCGGACGGCCACCTGTGGGTAGGGACGAAGAACGCAGGCCCGGACCGGGCGTGGATGTACCGGACGGCGGAGCCGGCGGAGGCGGCGTTTGCGGTCGCGGGCGAAGCGGGTCCACAGGGCGCGTCGGGCATGGGCGTGTCGGTGCGTCCGAACCCGGCGTCGGGGCGCGCCGAGGTCGTCGTGACGCTGGCCGAGGCGGGCCCGGTGCGCGTGGCAGTGCTCGACGCACTCGGGCGCGAGGTCGCGGTCGCGCTGGACGGGGCGGCGGGAGCTGGCGAGACGGATGTTGCCGTCGAGACGGGAGCGTGGCCGGCCGGCGTGTACGTCGTCCGCGTGACGGTGGGGGCACAGACGGCGACAGCGCGGCTCGTGGTTACTCGCTGAGCAGCTCAGGGCCCGGTCCGCTGTTCGTTATATTGGGGCAAGTCTGCAACGGCGGCCGCGGCTCGGGAGGCTGGGCCCCGAGCCGCAGCCCTATCGCTACATCAGCCCGCGCTCGGCAAGCGACGTGTAGCCGCGACCGGCGATGATGAAGTGGTCGTGGACCGGGATGCCCATCACCCGCCCCGCCTCCACAAGCTGCTTCGTGACCGCGAGTTCTCCTTGCTCTGGCTCAGAGAACCCGTCCCAGATTAATCGGTAGAGAGCGGGAGTCGGAGCGTGAACACGCTCCCGACTCCCTTCTCGCTCACAACCGCGATCTCGCCGCCCATCAGGTCTACAAGCCGTTTTGCAATCGCCAACCCGAGCCCGTTTCCCTCGTATGCCCGGCCGTGGCCCTCGCTCTCCTGCTTGAACTCGGAGAAGAGGGCCGGCAGGAACTCCGGCGCAATCCCTACGCCCGTGTCGGACACGCGAACCCACCCCCACGCGTCATCGCTGCCGGCCTCGACCGTTATCGAACCGGAGTCTGTGAACTTGACGGCGTTGCCGATCAGGTTCGTCAACACGCGACTAAGCGCTGGCCGGTCGGCGAGCACCCACGCGGGCGACCCGACGACGCGCAGATCGAGGCCCTTGGCGAGGGCGAGCGGCCGCAGCACAGCGCAGGCCTCGTCCACCTCTGCGAGCAGGTCAGCAGGCTTTGCCGAGAGTGTCACCTCGCCAGCTTCGATCTGAGCGAGGTCGAGGACGGAGTTCAACGTGTCCATCAGCCGGCTCCCGCCGCGCCAGATTGGCTCAACGAGGTTTTGTATGTCAAGAGGGGCCTCGGCGGCGAGCATCTCAGCGTATCCGAGGATAGCCGTGAGCGGCGT
>DASVSE010000374.1:0-2548 GCA_036388235.1 Rubricoccaceae bacterium
CCGTGCGCCGCCACCTCGCGGGCAACGTGCGCGACGACCTCCTCGACGTTCTCGACGGGCGCGAGGTCGCCGTTGAGGCTGTGCGGCGAGAGCCGCAGGCCGGTCCGCTCGGCCCCGATCTCGGCCGCGACGGCGGCGACGACCTCGACCAGGAAGCGGGCGCGGTTCTCGACCAAGCCGCCGTACTGGTCCGTGCGCTGGTTCGAACCCGGGTTCAAGAACTGCTCGACGAGGTAGCCATTCGCGCCGTGCACCTCAACGCCGTCGAAGCCAGCGAGCTTCGCCAGCCGCGCCGACTTTCCGTGCTCGGTGACCGCCGCCTGGACCTCTGCCGTCGTCATCTCGCGCGGGGCCGGGTGGGGCTGCATCTGCTGCTCGTCCGTCCACATCTCGCCGGCCGCGGCGACCGACGACGGGGCGACGATCTCGGCGTCCTGGGGCAGGTTGAGGCCGTGCGCGATGCGGCCCGTGTGCATGAGCTGCACGACGATCTTGCCGCCGCGGGCATGGACGGCGTCCGTCACGAGCTTCCAGCCGGCGACGTGCTCGTCCGAGAAGAGGCCCGGGATGCGGGCGTAGCCGAGACCGTTCGGCGAGGGCGACGTGCCCTCGGTGATGATGAGGCCGGCGCTCGCGCGCTGCGCGTAGTACTCGGCCATCATCGCGTTCGGGACGTTGCCGAGCGCGCGGCTGCGCGTCATTGGCGCCATCACGACGTGGTTGGCGAGGTCGAGGCCGCCCCACGTGGCGGGGGCGAGAAGGTGGTCTAGCATGACGAAGGGGAAGAAGTGGGATCGGGGAGAAGCCGGGCGAGCGTCGCGCAGAGCGCGTCGACGTCAGCCGTGCTGAGGGCGCCGAGGGCAGCGTCGTGGAAATCGTCCATCGGCCCGTCGAGCGCGGCGAGGACGGCCGCGCCGGCCAGCGTGAGCGCGCACCGCACGCACCGGGCGTCGGACGGGCAGCGCACGCGCTCGACGAGGCCTTTGGCTTCCAAACGGCCCATCAGGCGCGTGATGCCGGGCTCGGGCTCGATCATCCGCTCGCCGACGGTCATCGTGGGGAGATGGCCCTCGCCGGCACGCTCGGCGCCGCGGAGGATGCGGAGCACGTTGAACTGCTGGCCGGTGAGGCCGTGGGCCTGGCAGAGCGCCTCGTGGGCTCGGCGCAGGCGGCCCGCCGCCTGGAGCACGGCGATGACGGCCGCGCCGCAGTCCGAAGTGGCCGCGAGGCGTGGCGTCGGCTGAGTGGTTGACGTGTCAGGCATTCTGCAAGCGTACGATCATTTGGTTGACGTGTCAAGTATCCTTAGGCTCAATTCGTTCCGCGGCGCGCCCACCTGAGCGCGCCGCGGAACGAGCCGCCTACATTTCCTCGATCGTCACCGAGTCCATCGTGTCGCCCTGACGGACGGCATCGACGACGTCAAGGCCTTCGACGACTGTCCCGAAGACGGTGTGGCGGCCGTTGAGGTGCGGCTGCGGGCTATGCGTGATGAAAAACTGCGAGCCGTTGGTGTTCGGCCCGGCGTTCGCCATCGAGATCACGCCGCGCCCGTGCGTGAGCGGGTTGCCCGACGTCTCGTCCTCAAACTTGTAGCCTGGTCCGCCCATGCCTGTCCCCGTCGGGTCGCCACCCTGGATCATAAAGTTCGGAATCACGCGGTGGAAGACGAGCCCGTCGTAGAAGCCATCGCGGGCGAGCGTGACGAAGTTGTTGACCGTTCGGGGCGCGTGCGCGGGCTGAAGGTCGAGCACGATGGCGCCTCGGGGCGTCTGAATCGTCGCCCGGTAGGTTTTGGCCGGGTCGATCTGCATGTCAGGAAAGGCGGTGTAGTCCATCGAGAGGGCGGAGGGTGGGAAAGGGAGAGTGGAAGGCAGCCCGGGGCCATCCGGTTCCGTGTTCGAACGAACGTCTGTCTGGTCCGGCGAGTCGGCTCAGGCCGCGTCGGCGATTGGTTCGGAGGGGCCATCGCGGAACTGGCGGGCGGCGAGGCTCGCATAGAGGCCGCCGCGGGCGACGAGCGCGTCGTGCGTGCCCGTCTCGACGATGCGGCCGGCGTCGAGGACGACGATGCGGTCGGCGTCGCGGACCGTCGCGAGGCGGTGAGCGACGACGACCGTCGTGCGGCCGCGCATGAGGAGCGCGAGCGCGTCCTGCACGGCCGCCTCTGACGCGCTGTCGAGGGCGGACGTGGCCTCGTCGAGCACGAGGACGGGGGCGTCTTTGAGGAGCGCGCGGGCGATGGCGACGCGCTGACGCGGGCCGCCGGAGAGCTTCACGCCGCGCTCGCCGACGGGCGTGTCGTAGCCGTCGGGCAGGGCGGAAATGAAGTCGTGGGCGTGCGCGGCGCGGGCGGCGGCCTCGACCTCGAGGTCGGTCGCGTCGGCGCGGCCGTAGCGGATGTTGTCCCGTAGGCTCGCGCCGAAGAGCTGGACGTCCTGGGCGACGACGGCGACGGCCTGGCGGACACTCTCGACGGTGAGGTCGCGGAGGTCGTGCCCGTCGATGCGGACGGACCCGGCGTCGGGGTCGTAGAAGCGGGGCAGGA
>DASVSE010000375.1:0-3618 GCA_036388235.1 Rubricoccaceae bacterium
GCCGTTCCCGGTCGCCCCGGCGTCCGAGGGCATGGCGGCAGCCTTCGCCGAGGCGATGGGCGGCCACGGCGGGGCCAGCATGGGTGGGATGCTCGCCGCGCAGAACCTCCGCGACGCCTCGATGGCCTTTCGCACGGCCGAGGCGCTGCGCGGCGGCGCGCTCGTGGTCCACGTCAACGGCGGCTTCCACACGGCGGGCGGGCGCGGCATCCCCGAGCACCTCGCCCGGTTCGCGCCCGGCGCGCGCACGTTCCGCATCGACCTCGAACCCGTCGCGGACGTCGATGCAGCCCCGGCTGCCGTCGACGCCGACGCGGTCGTTCAGACGCCGGCGGGCCTCGTCCCGAGCCGCAACGGCCAGTAGAAGGGCGGTCAGACGTCAGGCTCCTTCGTCGCCGTCCCGGCGATGTGTGGCGCGACGAGCCCGAGCGGAAGGCGGAAGCGCTCCAGCGCTATGTCGGCGAAGCCGGCTGACCGGAGAAGTGTCTCAGTGTCGCGGTCTGGCCGGCAGCCGTCCGCGACGACGCTCCACGGCCCGCGCAGAAACTGCTGAAGGCGGCGCAGGCCGGATCCGGGCGGGGCCGCGACGTGCTCGATGACCACGAGGCGTCCGCCGGGGCGGAGGATGCGTCGGGCCTCGGCGAGCGCGAGTGTGGGGTCCGCCACCGAGCACAGCACGAGCGTCGACACGACGGCGTCGGCCGATCCGTCGGCGAGTGGCAGTGTCTCGGCGGTGCCCTCGACCATCTGAAGCGCGAGGCCGTGCGCCTCGGCGGCCCGCCGGAGCGGGCCGTGCAGGTACACGTTCGGCTCGACGGCGATCCAGCGCGTGCCGCGGTCGAGATACGCCGCGTTGACGCCCGCCCCGGCCCCGATCTCGACGACGACAGGGCCGAGTCTCGCGAAAAGGACCCGCTTTCGAGATCCGTACAGGCGGGCATCCGTGGCCTGCGTGCGTGCGAGGACGAAGGCGAGCCACCGTGCCCGCAGCCCGCGGCGGCGCATCTCGGCCGAGGCGGGCGTCACGGCGCAGCCGTCGAATCTGGCTCAAGCGTCGCGTCGGGTGCGAGCGTCGCGTTGGGGTCCTGGGACGTCTCCGGGGCAACGTCGCCGCCCGGGTCGGTCGAGACATCGGGCTGGAGCGTGCCGTTCTGCTCGGGCGAGACGCCGTCGAGCGTCGGGCCGTCTGCGCCTGAGCTGCACCCGGCGAGGGTTAGCAGGACCAGGGCGCTGCAGGTAAGGAAGGAGGGCATGGGCGGAGAAGAGAGAGGCGTCGTCTACGCTGTGAGGAGAGCCGCGGTTGTGCCGCCCGTGGACCTAGACGGGAGGCCGGGCGTAGACCCGCAACGCCTCACCGGCGTCCCTTCCACCTACCCTTTCCCGTTATGTCTATCGCCAAGATCATCGAGGTCTCCGCCTCGTCCGACACCAGCTTCGACGACGCCGTCCGCAACGCGTACAAGGAGGTCTCGGCCTCGGTCCGTGGTGTGCAGTCCGTGTACGTCGAGGACTTTATCTACGAGCCCGGCGAGGAGGACGCGGGCACGTTCCGCGTTCACTGCAAGGTGACGTTCCTCGTCGAGAGCGGATCGGCGCTCTGAGAGCGGCGCCCCGCGTCCGAGGCCCGCTGCGGCCGTCCGGCGCGGGGCGCATCTTTTCGGCGCGGCCCCGTACAGCGCGGCCGCCGTATCGTAGGCCCTCCCTCTGACCCTCGCGGGCCCCCGCCCGATCCTCATGCGCAGCACCGGTGCCATCGTTCTCCTCGTCGTGCTTCTCGTCGTCGGCTTCGCCGGCTGCTCGGGATGCGGGACGTACAACAGCCTCGTCCAGCAGGACACCGCCGTGACGACCGCGTGGTCCGACGTCCAGACGCAGTACCAGCGCCGGGCGGACTTCGTGCAGCAGGCCGTCGCCATCGTCCGCGGGCAGGCCGACTTCGAGAGCGAGACGCTCCAGAACGTGATCGAGGCGCGCAGCCGCGCGACGTCGATCCAGATCTCGGCCAACGACCTCGACGACCCGGCCAAGGTGCGCCAGTTCCAGGAGGCGCAGGCGGCGCTCGGCCAGTCATTCGGGCGCCTGCTCGCGACCGCCGAGGCGTACCCGACGCTCCAGACCAACCAGGGCTTCCTGAACCTCCAGAGCCAGGTCGAGGGGACCGAGAACCGCATCGCGACCGCACGCCGGGACTACAACCAAGCCGTCGGATCGCTCAACGCGCGCATCCGGACGTTCCCGACGAACCTCGTCGCGGGCGTCGCCGGCATCTCGCCGCGTGAGCCGTTCGCCGCCGACGCCGGGGCCGAGCGTGCGCCCGAGATCAACTTCGGCAACTAGGCTGCTCCGCTCTCCCGCCCTCGCCCCTGTGCGCGCCGCGCTCCCCGCCGTTCGCTCCGCCGTCCTGCTGGGGCGCGTCCTCGTCGGCGGGCTGCTACTCGCTGCGGTGGCGGCTCCCGCGGCGCCCGTCCATGCCCAGTCGGCGACGGTTGCGGCGGCGCTCCCACCGCGGCCAAGCCCGCCGCGTCTCGTCAACGACCTGACAGGCCTGCTCCAGCCGGCCGAGGCCGACGCGCTCGAGCGCAAGCTCGTCGCCCTCGACGACTCGACGGGGACGCAGGTCGCCGTCGTCATCGTGGGCACGACAAACGGCATCTCGCCGAACGAGTACGCGACCGAGCTCGGCCGTGCGTGGGAGGTCGGGCAAGCTGGCGACGACAACGGCGTCGTGCTGCTCGCGGCGATGGAAGACCGCGAGGTCTACATCGCGACGGGCTACGGCGCCGAGGGGGGGCTGACCGACGCCGTCGCGGCGACGATCGTCCGCGAGATCATCGTGCCGCGCTTCCGAGAGGGCCAGTTCTACGACGGCCTCGACCGCGCCACCGATGGTATCGCTGCCGCCCTCGCGGGCGAGTTCACGGCCCCGGCCGAGAGCACTGGTGAGGCCAGCGACGCCGAGACGCTGGTCTGCTGCCTGCTCATCCTGTTCATCCTGCTCGTCGTGATGTCGTCGCGCAGCAAGGGTGGTCTCACCGGCGGACGGGGCTCGCGCCGCCGCCGCGGCGGTGGGGGCTTCATCTTTCTCCCGACGGGCGGCTTCGGCGGCGGTGGCGGGTTTGGAGGAGGCGGGTTCAGCGGTGGTGGCGGTGGCGGCGGGTTTGGAGGCTTCGGCGGTGGCAGCTTCGGCGGCGGCGGCGCCGGCGGAAGCTGGTAGCGGCTTCACGGGCCCGGTCCGGCGATCTGCCGCCCGCGGCCTATCTTTGCCGCTATGGACCGCCTCGCTGCCCTGCTCGACTTTCTCCGCGACGACCCCGACGACGCGTTCACGCGCTTCGCGATCGCGCAGGAGTACGCCAAGCTCGGCCGCGACGCCGACGCGGCCGTGGCCTACGAAGCGCTCGTCTCCGACCGGCCCGACTATGTCGGCACGTACTACCACCTCGGGGCGTTGTACCGACGGCTCGGCCGCCCGGCCGACGCCGATGCGACGCTCCAGGCGGGCATCGCTGCGGCGACGGCCGCCGGCGACTTGCACGCGCGCGCCGAACTCCAGCGTGCCCTCCTCGACGACGACGCTCTATGATCCGCCGCCTCTTTCTGCTCGCGTTCGCCTTGCTT
>DASVSE010000376.1:0-2477 GCA_036388235.1 Rubricoccaceae bacterium
GAGCGGACGTCGCCGACGGCGAAGACGCCGGGCTCGGACGTCTCGAAGCCGTCGGGCCGGTGCGTGCCCCAGCGCGTCGCGTCGAGGGCGTCATCGGGCACGCCCGTTCCCGTACAGACGAAGCCGTGCGCGTCGGTCGAGAGCGCGAGGCTGCCCGTCGTGCTGCGGAGCCATTCGGTACACGGGTCCGCGCCGACGAAGACGAAGAGGGCGGGCGTCACGACGCGCTCGGTCGTCCCGGCCCGCGTGTCGGCGAGCGTGACGGCTGCAAGCGCCTCGTGGCCGTCGGGCCGGCCGTCGCCCTCGACGGCCCGGACCTCGGTGTAGCGGTTTACCTCGATGCGCGGCGCGGCCTCGATGCGGGCGGTGAGGTAGTGGCTCATGCTCTTGCCCAGGTCGCCGCCGCGGAGGAGCAGGCGGACGTGCGCGAAGCGCTCGGAGAGAAACATCGCCGCCTGCCCGGCCGAGTTGCCTCCGCCGACGACGATGGCCGTCGCGGCGTCGCAGGCGCGGGCCTCCATCTCGGTCGCAGCGTAGTAGACGCCCGCGCCCTCGAAGCGCTCGATGTCCGGGACGGCGAGGCGGCGGTAGCGCGCGCCCGTCGCCACGACGACGGCCCGGCCGCGGACGCGGACGCCGTCGGCGAGCTCGACGGCGAAGCCGTCGCCGTCGCGGTGGAGGGCGGCCGCCTGGTGCGGCGTCACGAAGCGGGCGCCGAACTTGCGCGCCTGCACGGTCGCGCGGATGGCGAGGTTGGTGCCCGAGATGCCCGTCGGGAAGCCGAGGTAGTTCTCGATCCGGCTCGACGCGCCGGCCTGCCCGCCCGTCCCGATCTCGTCCACGACGACCGTCGAGAGGCCCTCGCTGGCGCCGTAGACGGCGGCCGCGAGCCCCGCCGGGCCGGCCCCGACGACGACGAGGTCGAAGCGCTCGTCGGCCGTCGGCTCGGCCCCGATGCCGACCGCGCGCGCGAGGTCGAGGTTGGACGGGTTGTGGAGCGTCGTCTGCGAGCCCCAGAACACGACGGGCCCCTGGAGCGACTCGGCCGTGAGGCCGTGGGCGGCGAGCGTCTTCGCCGCTTCGTCGGGCGTGGTCTCGAAGTCCAGCCAGCGCGCCGGGAGGTAGTTGCGGCGCACGAACTCGCCCAGTCGGACCGCGTCAGGGTCGCTCCGCGAGCCGACGAGCGTCAGTCCGGCTGTGCCGGCGGACGTGAGCGCGCGGCGCGCGCCGAAGGCCGTCAGGACCGTGCTCGCCAGGTCGGTGTCGGCCGCGAGCAGGGCCCGCAGCGTATCTGCGGCGACGCGCAGGACGCGCCCGTCGGCCTCGACGCGGGCCGTCGCGAAGCCGACCTCACCGAGGAGGAGGCCCGCGTCGCCCAGAAACTGCCCCGCCTGCGCCGGTGCGGGCAGAATCGGCCGCGTGCACGCCGTGTCGTAGTAGACCTGCACCTCGCCGTCGAGGACGACGAAATAGTCGAAGCCGGCGTCACCTTCGCGGAACAGGACGTCGCCGGCCTGCACGGCCTCCTCCGCTCCAACGGCCCGCAGGCGCTCGGTCTGGGCGGGTGTGAGGGTCGGGAAGGCGTCGGAGGCGGCCATTGGGGGAGGAGACTGGAGTGAGGCGATCAGTTGCGAATCTCGGGGCCGGGCGCATCGGGCGGGCCGCGGCGGACGCGCCGGGCGACGCGCGCAGCGACCGTCTGCGCGACGGCGGTCCCGAGCAGGAGCACGGCGGGCCCGAGCAGCAGCACGTTGACCTTCAGCGTGTGGTTGGCTAGCGCGGCCGAGTCGCCGAGGCCGTCGGCCATGCTGCGGAGGGCGACGAGGGCGGCCGCGGCCGCGACGCCGCCGAGCAGGGACACGGGCAGGGCCCACGCCGCCCGCCGGCCCGCCCGGCCGACCGCAATCCCGCCGAGCGCGCCGAACACGACGGCGACGACGAGCGCCGTGAGGAACGCGAGCCCGTGGAGCAGGCGCCGCCCGGCCGGCTCGGGCGCGCGGGTCGAGACCGCCAGCACGTCGCCGGGGAGGCCCGCGAAGCGACCGACGAGGCGCTCGCCCTCGGCGTCCGGTTCGTCGCGGAGTGGGAGCGACGCCGCGACGTCCCACCCGGCCGGGGCGAGCACGGCCACGTCGAGCTGCCCGAAGCCCGCCCAGAGGCGCGCCGGGGCGAGGCTGTACCCGACCTGCCACGTCCGGTTGGCGTTGTCGCCGAGGTCGAACGAGCCGGCTTGGACGCGGTAGCGCACGCGGATCCGGTGCAGGCCCGGCCCGATCTCCAGCACGAACCGGAGCCCCTGCGCGGCCTCGGCATCGGCCTCGTACGGGACCGTCTGGCCGTCGAATCCCGGCGCGGCCTGGATGCCGGTCCACAGCGCGGGCACGACGAGTTGTGCGAGCGCCTGCGCTGCGACCGGCCGCTCGTCCACCCACACCTGCCCGGCCTCGACGTCCGATCCCAGGGCGACGAACTCGATG
>DASVSE010000377.1:0-7884 GCA_036388235.1 Rubricoccaceae bacterium
GACCGGCACGCCAGCGGCCGTGAGCGCATGGGCGGCGGTCAGGCCGGCGAGGCCCGACCCGAGAATGCAGACAGGACGGGCCTGAGAACGGAGCGACATCGGGCGGAGTGGGCGAGGACCGCACGGTACGGCCCCCGGCGCGCCCGGTGCCCGCTAGGCGGCTTGAGGCACCCCGACGGACGCTGCGGGCGTTTCCGGCCGGCCGGTGACGCACGCGGCGACGGCGCTCAGCAGCCGCTCGCGTGTGTAGGGCTTCGTCACGTAGTCGTCGAAGCCGAGGCTGAGAAAGCGCGCCCGGTCGCCAGGCAGGCTGAACGCCGTGATGGCGATGACGGGCAGGCTCGCGAGGGTCTCGGAGCCGCGGATCTCGCGGAGCACGTCTTCGCCCGACGACCCTTCGCCAAGGTTGATGTCCAGCAGAACAAGGTCCGGGCGGTGATGCCGGACAGAGGCGAGGGCCGCGGCGCCCGAGACAGCCTCGGTGATGGCGTAGTGTGCGTCCAGCACGCGCCCGGCGACAAACCGCGCCTGCTCGTTGTCGTCGACGAGGAGAATGCGCTGGCGGGCGGTGGGTACGGGCGCCTCGGCGCCGAGGAGCGGGAAGGAGAGCGTAAAGACCGTCCCGACGCCTTGCTCGCTCTGGACCTCGATGGTGCCTTCCATGCGCTCGACCAGCTGACGCGAGATGGCGAGGCCGAGGCCCGCGCCCTCGTGCGTCCGCTCGACGCCGGCCGACTCCTGCTCGAACTCGCCGAACAGGCGCGGCAGAAAGGCCTCGTCGATGCCGATGCCGGTGTCGGCGACGCGAACGACGACGCGACCGGCGTAGTCGCCGGTGCCATGGTCCACGTGGATTGTGACACCGCCGACATCGGTGAACTTGAGCGCGTTGCCGACGAGGTTGTGGAGCACGCGCGCGAAGGCGGCGTCGTCGAGGGCGGCGAGCGCGTCGGGGGCCGTGACGCGGGCCGTAATCGTCAGGCCGCGGTCGGCGGCGGCGGGTCCCATGAGCGTTGCTGCCTCTTCGGCCGCCTCGCCGACGTGCATCGGCACACAGGTGAGCTCGCCGCGCCCGGCTTCGAGACGCGCGAGGTCGAGGACCGAGTTGAGCGTGTCCATCAGGCGCCGACCCGAGCGCGAGATCAGCTCCACGAACTCCTGCTGCTGCGGGTCCGTGATTTCGTCCGAGAGAATGTCCGAGAAGCCGAGGATGGCGGTGAGCGGCGTCCGGATCTCGTGGCTCATGTTGGCGATAAAGGTGCTCTTGAGGTGAGCAACCTCCTCGGCCTGCCGCTTGGCCTGGATGAGCACGGCCTGGGCGCGCTTGCGGTCCGTCACGTCGCGCAGGTTGAGCACGAGTCCCCCGACGGCCGGGTCGTGGTAGAGCGCCGTCCCGACGCCCTCGACGTACACAAAATGACCGGCGGTGTGGCGAAGGCGCAGCTCGATCCGCGTCTCGGCCGTGCCCGACTCGGCTGCCCGGTCGGCCGTCCCGGCGAGCCGCGTGCGCGCCGCGACCAGATCATCCGGGTGGACGAGCGAGAACGCATCGCGGCCGACGAGCCGGTCCGCCTCGATGCCGAGCAGGCGCACGGCGGCCGGGCTGACGTAGGCCAGCCGGGAGTCGAGGCCGACGACGACGACGAGGTCCGACGAGTGCTGCACGAGCGCGCGGAAGCGGGCCTCGCTGTGCGCGAGGGCGGCCCGGGCGCGCCGCTCGGCCGTGATGTCCTCGGCCGCGCCCTCGTAGAAGAGCACGGAGCCGTCGGGCGCGAGCGTCACGCGGGCGTCGATGCGCACCTGCCGCAGGCGGCCGTCCGGAGTCCGCCACTCGGTCTCGTAGCGCCGTACGAAGCCCGTCTTGAGGATCGCCTTCTGGAAGGCGACGCGCTCGGCTGGGTCCACGTAGAGCGTGGACGCGTCGCGCCCGAGGGCGTCTTCGATGGACTCGGCCCCGATCATTCGGGCCATCGCCATGTTGGCGAGCAGCACGCTCCCGTCGGGCGACGTCCGGTACATCCCGATCGGGAGGCTGTCCACGAGCGAGCGGTAGCGCTCTTCGGAGGCCCGCAGCGCCGAGCCGAGCTCCACGGCCGCCGTCTCGGCCCGGTCCAGTGCCGACCGCGTGTGGCGGACGTAGAGCGCGCCGGCGCCGGCCGACAAAATGGCCCCGAGGCCAGGCACGGCAAAGGCGTACCACGCCACGGCGTCCGGAGACGAAATCGGTTCAGGCGCGAGCCCGTGGACGTGGAGCGCGAGCAGCGTCCCGGCCCCGGCAATGCCCAGCAGTGCGCTCACGATGGCCAGCCGCAGCCCGGACGCCATCGCGGCCACCATCGGCGCGACGATGATGAGCGCCAGCACCGGGTCGCGAACCCCGACGTCGAGCGCGGCCTGCACGATCGGCGTGACGGTCAGCGTGAGCGTGGCCAGCCATGCGGCGATCTCGACGTGGCCGCGCCGCAGCAGCACGAGCGCCAGCACGCACACTCCGACGGAGGCGACCGCCTGCCCGACCTGTCCGGCCGTCCCGGAGATGCTCAGCGGGACCGCCATCGCGCTGATCGTGGCCGCTGCCAGTCCGCTGACCGCCGCGACGATGCGCGCCCGGCGGCGCCGGTTGCCGCCATGGCCGTCCGCGACATCGTCGGGCACGAACCGGTCGAGCAGCGAAGGAGAGCGGAGGTCGTCGGCCATCGGTGGGAACGGAGCGCGTGGGGGCCGATTCGTAACGCCGGGGCCCTTCGGGAAACGCCTGACGGCCACTCGGGGGCCGGCTCGGACGTACCCGCACAACCCGTACCACTCTGGTGACCGTATCGTAGGTTCATCTGTCCCTCGCGCTCCGGCATGTTCCTGATTCGATTCGGCTTCCTCGTCGCTGCCGCTGCGGCGCTTGCGGCCTGCGGCCCCGAGCCGCGCACCGACCCCGACGCCGTCGCGACGCCGGCCAGCACGGTCGTCGTGGACTACCGCGGCACGCTCGCGGACGGGACCGTCTTCGACGAGGCGACCGGCGCCCGCTTTGCCCTCGCGGACGTCATCGACGGCTTTCGGACGGGGATCGCGGGGATGCACGTCGGGGAGACCAAGACGCTGGTCGTGCCGCCGGAAGAGGGCTACGGCGCGATGGGCGCGCCGCCGGACATCCCGCCCAACGCAACGCTGACGTTCGTGGTCACGCTTCGCGGCGTTTCCGAGTAGCGCGGACACGGCCGTCCCCTCGCGGAAGCCACCTCTGACCCGCACCAGCCGGGATGACGCCGAGACACAGCGCGGCGGTTGCCCCTCGGGGCACGCAGAGTTGCCCCCGGTGGATGGAGGCCCCGGCCGTACGTTTTGGCCCGAACCCGCCCGCATCTGCATGCGCCTTGCCGCTCTCGTGTTTGCCCTCTCCTGCGCCGCAATGCCGGGCGTACGTGCCCAGACGGCGCCAGCGCCCGCGTCGTGCGTGCTCGGCCGCGCTCAGGCGACGCTCGACATCGGCGACGTCGAGGCGCGCATCTTCAACACCGGCGCCCTCTTCTACGGCAACTCCGAGACCCACGCCTACTACGTCCCGCGTCGCGAGCAGAAGTCGCCGGTCTACGCCGCCGGGCTGTGGGTCGGCGGACGCGTCGGCGGGCAGCTCCGCGTCGCTGGCGGCAGCTACGGGCCCAGCCCGGGCATGGACTTCACGTTCTGGCCCGGGCCTCTCGGCGACGACGCCCGCCCGGTCAATCCGGCCGACTGCTCTGGCTACGACCGCATCTACACCGTCTCGCGTCCCGACGTGCTCCGCTACAACCAGACTGGGCAGGCGACCGACGACCTGCGCGACTGGCCATGGACGCTCGGCGCGCCGGTCCTCGACGGTGACGGCGACCCGTCGAACTACGACCTCGCCGGCGGCGACCAGCCCGCGATCCGCGGCGACCAGATGACGTGGTCGCTCACGAACGACGTCGGCAACGTCCATCCAGGGCAGAACACGCCGCCGCTCGGCATCGAGCTGCGCACGGAGGTGATCGCGTTCGCGCTCGGGCGGCTTCGCCAGACCACGGTGTACCGATACACGTTCACGAACCGGACGGCTGCGACGATCGACTCGATGTATGTCGGTCTGTTCATCGACCCGGATCTCGGCAGTGCCGGCGACGACTATATCGGGTCGGACACGACGCGCTCGATGGCGTTTACCTACAACGCGGATAATCAGGACGGGACGGGCGGCGGTATATCCTACGGGGCCGCCCCGCCAGCCGTCGGCTTCCAAGTCGTCGCCGGCCCAGTGGGGCTACCGAACGGCCGCGACGACGACCGCGACGGGACCGCCGACGAGCCCGGCGAGCGCCTCGGCATGACGGCGAGTTCCTACTTCCGTGGGGGACCGGCAGCCGGCACCTCCGGCGATCCGGATTCGGGGGTCGAGATCTACCGCTACCTCCGCGGGCGGTGGGCCGACGGATCGGTGGTGCGCGAGTTCGGCGACGGCTATCAGGAGACGCAGGGCGCGGTCACCCGGTTCATGTTTCCCGGCGATCCGATCACGGGCCGCGCCTGGAGCGAGGTCAACTCGGGAAGTGGTCCGACGGCACCCGGCGAGCGGCGAATCATGGTCGCGACGGGCCCGTTCCGCCTCGGCCCCGGCCAGTCCGAGACCGTCACGTTCGCCATCCCCTACGGACGCGGCACGACCAACTTCACCTCCATCACCGAATTGCGGCGCACGGCTATCGCGGTGAGCAGCGCGCTCGAGGCTGGCTACTTCGAGCCGCAGCGCGTCGGGGAGGTCGCGCCGCCGCCCGCCGACCAAACGGTTCGCCTCGGCGCGCCGAGTCCGAACCCATTCTCGGCCCGTGCCGCTGTCCGCTACGAGATGCCGACGGGGACCCGACTCCGCGCGACGCTCCTCGACGTGCTCGGCCGCGAGATCGCCGTCCTCGCCGACGGCCCGACGCTAACCCCCGAGGGCGAGATCGCCGTCGACGGGGCGGGGCTGGCGCCGGGCGTGTACCGCGTCCGCGTCGTCGTGCCCGGCGCCGAGCGCTTCGTCACCCTCGTTCGAACTCGGTAACACTCGCTGACGACGGCCGGCATGTCCCAGGTCATCGTTCGAGGCGCGCAGCCCCTCAGCGAATCCCTCTAGTGAACGTCGCCCCTGCGGAGCCTCGCCTCCGCGCTGTCGACGTAGGCAGCGTATCCCTCACGGTCGACAAACGGGTCCACTGGATTTACCGAGCTGTCGCGGGCAGCGAATTTGCGGTATCGCCCCCACAGGCGCCCATGCGACGTCACCCAGATGTCCGCCGGCAGGCTGCGCAACACCGTGAAGCTGCGTTCAAAGTCGGCTCGCTGTTCCGGGTACTGCGCCCCTCCGAGGGCCACCAGACTACACGCGCTCACGACGTTCAGGCCCTGCTCGCCGTCGCGGACCGGGAACGCCCACGAGGTGCACCCGCGCGTGTGGCCGGGCGTGACATGCGCCGTGAGCGTGGTCGGGCCGAGCACGACCCGGTCGCCGTCCGCGAGCCGGTGGTCGACCCGGGCGGCGGGGTACCTGATCAGCCCCGTCCAGATGAGCGCCCGAAGGGGGAGCGCGACGTCGGGATCGTCTCCTCCGGCCTCGATGGCGTCGGCGCTGGCCTCGCTGGCCCACACCTCGGCGCCGGAGGCCTCCTGCAACTCGGCCAGCCCGCCCGCGTGGTCGAAGTGCGGCTCCGAGTTGAGGAGCACCCGGACGTCCCGGATGTCGAAGCCGAGTTCGGCGATGCTCGCCATGATCATCGGGGCCGTGTCCGGGTAGCCCCCGTCGATGAGGACGTGGCCCTCGGGCCCGGTGATTAGGAACGAGGCGACGTCGTTGGCCCCGACGTAGTAGAGGTTGCCTGCAATCTGGAACGGCTCGGCATATTTCTGGCCTCCCGCGTTCGTGGCCGCTCGCCACTGGACGAACAGGAACACTATGCCTGCGGCCGCGAGCGCGAACACGACCGTCCGGACGCGGCGCCTGGTGAGCCGTCTCCCCTGCCCGCGGCTCAAGAGCCGCTCCGTGTCGCCTGTGCTTCCTGCCGTAGCCGTCCTCTCGCGATCTGCTGCCATCAACTTGCCCTCTGGGAGACGTGAATCCGTAAGGCTAGCCCTGGAGCCTGTGAGCGACATGAGCACGCTCTAAGGCTTCCCTGAGCAAAGGACCGCGACCTCCATCGGTGTGCAGGCCGGACCCGGTCGAAGCGAGTTGTCTGCCGCTTGCCCACCGATGCGCCCCCGCCTGACCACGTCGGATGCCGGTGCCTCTCGAACTCCGTCTGCGCGATAACCAGGATCGGTTGCTGCAGCTTGCGTGGCCCGTCAGTCACTGCGGGATGGCGGAGGGGCGTCCCGGCCAGGACTCGAACCTGGAATCGACAGCTTAGAAGGCTGTTGCTTTATCCGTTTAGCTACCGGGACGTGCGGCGCGACCACACACGTCGCGCCTGTCCGAGTCGGGGCGGCCGGATTCGAACCGACGACCTCTCGCTCCCAAAGCGAGCGCTCTACCGGGCTGAGCTACGCCCCGAATCGCCCCGGAGGGCGCGGCCCGCATGGGGCACAGGGTCTAAGATACGGCCGCGCCCCCGCCCTACCTTCCCCGGACGTTCTCGCACGCGCCATGCTCTCCTCCGCCGTCCGCTCGCTCCGCGCCCTGTGGGCCGCCGTCACGCTCGGCGGCCTCTCAGCGCTCGCTGTCCTGACTGTCCTTGCGGTCTCGGCCGAGTCGCACCCGATGGCTGCCCACGCCGACACAGCGTTCTATGTCTGCGCCCTGTACAGCGCCCTGGCGCTCGTGGTCGCCTTCGCGCTCCTCGCCCGGATGCGGTCGCGACTGGCCGAGGCACCGTCGGAGGCGGCAGCACTCGCGACGGCCCGGATGCACGGCGTCGCCGCGCTCGCGGCCGCGGAGTCGTCGGCGATTCTGGCGGGCGTGGTGGTGTTTCTCACCGGAAACGTCCTCGCGGCAGCGTACGCCGTCCCCTTTCTGGCCTTCGCTGCGATCACGTGGCCTACCGAGAGCCGAGTGGCGAGTTGGCTCGCGGTGCGCCGCTGAGCGTCCGGAATGGATGAACGCACGCGAGGCGGCTCCGCTGTGCGGAGCCGCCTCGGACGGAGCGCGCGAACGGAGCGCGCGAACGGACTGGCTAGGCGGCGCGTGCTGCCTTGAGCTCGTCCTGGACCTGGCTCGTCTCAACCATCTTCGAGCGGAACTCGAACTGGCCGTTCTGCTTCTTCGACGCGACGATGACCTTGGCCATCTGCTTCGCCTCGGCGCCGGCGCCACGGTTCGTGCGCTGGTTCTTCGAAACCTTCTTTGCCATCGGAGGGAGGGGATGTGGGTGGCGCGGCGCGGCCGCGACGCCTGACGTGATCTCGCGGTGGGCGGTGTCCTCGCGGAGGCCGCGAGGCACGTCCTACCTACTTAATCTCGCGGTGGACGGTGTGCTTGCGG
Organism: Rubricoccaceae bacterium; assembly: GCA_036388235.1. Taxonomy (GTDB): domain Bacteria; phylum Bacteroidota; class Rhodothermia; order Rhodothermales; family Rubricoccaceae; genus DASVSE01. Next base: position 7,466 of record DASVSE010000377.1, read on the forward strand.
AGCTTCGAGTTGTACTTCTTGAGCTCCATGCGCGCCGTCGTGTTGCGGCGGTTCTTCATCGTCGAGTAGCGCGACGTGCCGGGTGCCTCGGTGCACTCGAGGATCACCTGGATGCGCGCGTCCTTGCCTTTTGCCATCGTCGTAGAGGGTGCAGCCCGCGCGCAAGCGCCGGGGCCGAATGCTTAGAGGGAGACGCCCGCGGCGCGGGCCTCGCGGAGAACGGCGCTAACGCCCTTCTTGTTGATCGTCTTGATCGTCTGCGCCGAGACGCGCAGCGTCACCCAGCGGTCCTCGTCGGCGACGTAGAAGCGCTTCTTCTGGAGGTTGACCTCGAAGCGCCGGCGGACCTTGTTGTTCGCGTGCGAGACGTGGTTGCCCGACATGGGGCCTTTGCCGGTGATCTGGTCTTTGCGTGCCAT
>DASVSE010000378.1:0-5684 GCA_036388235.1 Rubricoccaceae bacterium
CTCGCGCGGGCGAGCCACGCCGGGCTTGGCAAGCTGTTCGGCCGGTAGTCCTAGCAGGGCGGGCCCGGTGTGGGCCCGTCGTCCCCGTTCCCCCGTTCTCGACCGCCCGTGAGCAAGAAACCCCGCCCGCCTCAGGCCCCACTTGTGGTCGACCTCGACCGTTACCGCATCGCCCCCGGCGCCCCGGTTCGCCTTGCCGAACGGGCGACGGACGACACGCAGAGCTTGGACCGCACCGAGGCGGAGGCGGAGACGGCGCGCCTGATTGAGGAGATCGACGGGCTGCAGGAGCGACTCTATGCCGAAGGGCGGCAGTCGCTACTCATCGTGTTGCAGGCGATGGACGGAGCGGGGAAGGACTCGACGATCCGCTCGGTCTTCGGCCCGCTCAACCCCCAGGGAATCCGAATTGCCGCCTTCAAAGCGCCGACGGAGCCCGAACTGGCGCACGACTTTCTGTGGCGGATCCACCAGCAGGCGCCGGGCAAGGGCGAACTCGTCGTGTTCAACCGGTCGCACTACGAAGACGTGCTCGTGGTCAAGGTCCACGGCTGGGCGCCGGCGGATATCATTGAGCGGCGCTACGACCACATCGGGGCCTTTGAGCGACTGCTCGACGATGCCGGCACGCGCGTGGTGAAGCTCATGCTCCACGTCTCGAAAGACTACCAGCTGGAGCGGATGCGCAAGCGCCTTGAGGACCCGCAGAAGCACTGGAAGTTCAACCCGGGCGACCTGGAGGAGCGCAAGCTGTGGGACGACTATCAGCGGGCGTTCGAGACCGCGCTCGAACGCACTTCGACCGAGCGCGCGCCGTGGATCGTCGTCCCGTCCGAGAAACGGTGGTTCCGCGACTTGATCGTGGCCCGACTCGTCGCCGAGGCGCTGCGCGCGATGAACCCGCAGTTTCCCGCGCCAGCCTACGACCCAGACGCCGTCTCCCTCGACGGCGCCTAGCCTCTGCCTGGTCTAGGCACGGTCCGCGAGGTCGCGCAGGCACACTTCAGCCATGACGCGAGACGCGAGCCCCAGCGCGCGCTCGTCGAGGTCGAAGCGGGCGTCGTGGAGCGGATAGCGCGTCGCGTCGGAGCCGGCCGTGCCGACGCGGACGAGCGCGCCGGGGACGTGCTCGAGATAGTATGCGAAGTCCTCTCCGCCCATGCTCGGCAGCGGCAGGTCCAGAACGGCGTCCTCGCCGAGCGTGTCTGCGACGGCTGCGCGCGTCCGGGCCGCCTCGTCGGGCGTGTTCACGACGGCTGGCAGCAGGTCCGTGAAGGCGACCGTCGCCGTGGCGTTGTGCGCAGCCGCCAGGCCCTCGGCGACGCGCACGACGGCGTCGCGGAGCGTGACGAGCGTGGGGGTGTCGACGGCCCGAAGCGTCCCCCCGATCTCGGCCTCGGCGGGGATGACGTTGAGCGCATCGCCGGCGCGAAGGCGGCAGAGCGTAAGCACGGCCGGCCGGCGGGCATCGGTGACGCGCCCGGCGAGCGTGTACAACTCGGACGCGATGTGCGTCGCGACGGCGACCGTGTCCACGACCTCGTGCGGGCGGGCGGAGTGGCCCGAGCGGCCACCCGAAATCGTGATCGAGAACGGCGAGCAGCCCGCCTGGAGCGGCCCGGCCTTGACGCCGAAACGGCCCACCTCGATCGTCGGGTCTACGTGAACGGCGTAGACCGCCGCGACGCCATCGAGGGCGCCGTCGCGGATCATGACGGGCGCGCCCGAGGGGGCACGCTCCTCGTTGGGCTGGAACAGAATGCGGAGGCGGCCGCGCATCTCGTCCGCGCGCGCGCGGGCGACGAGGGCGACGCCGCATGCGATCGCCATGTGCGCGTCATGGCCGCAGGCGTGCATGATGCCCGGGATCTCGGAGGCGTAGTCCGCACCCGAGAGTTCGGTAATCGGAAGCGCGTCCATGTCCGTCCGATACGCGACGGTCGGGCCCTGCGCGGCGCCCGGAGCCGTGCCTTCGACCTCGACTGTAAAACCAGTCCCGGCGAGCGGAGGGCCCGGCGCAAAGCCGCGCTCGGTTAGCCACGCGCGCAGCGTCGCCTGCGTCTCGTGCTCGTTGAAGCCGACCTCGGGCCGCCGGTGCAGCGCCTGCCGCAGCTCGACGAGGTCGGCCGAGAGGACACGGGCGGACAGGGGAGAGGCCACGGGGGCCGCGTCAATCAGATCGGACATGCGCGAAACGGAGAATCTCGAAGGTAGGGACGCCGCGACGGGGCGTCCGGTGGAGATGCGGCAACGACCGTTCCGAACGGCTCCGCGGCGTGGTAGCCGCCAAGGCCCATGAAGCGTCTCAGTCGTCTACGCCCTCGATGCTCGGCGCGGCACCGAGCAACCCGAGCAGGCCGCCAAACTGCAGGCCCTCCTGGGCCGGGAGCAACTCGGCGAGGCGGGCGCGCCGGAAGCGTGCGTCGGTGTCGAGCGTGCGTTCGAGCGAGTCGAGCGGGAGGGCGGCGCGGCCGAGCGAGTAGACCTCGCGACCAGCGTAGACGCCAGCTGTGCTGCCGTAGCGGCGCCCAAAGCGGACGGCCTCGCCAGTGGCGCCTGGGACCGCCAGCGTCGGGACGGACTGCTGGCGGAAGCGAACCGTCGGGACGCGGTAGCCGGGGAGGTTGACGGTCACCGTCCCCTCACGGGTAAACGCGGCCGGGAGCCAGAGCGAGTCGCGCAAGGCGTCGTCGGCGTAGATCGGTGCGTAGGTCCAGCGGTAGGTCGCGTCGAACAGGTCGGCGCCGGAGGGGCGGGGACCGTCGAGGCGCAACTCGGCCTCGGCGACGACGAAGAGCGTGTCGACGAGCTGAATGCGGCCGGCGACGAGGCCGCCGCGGCGCGGGATGACCGCGACGTCGAGGCGGCGCTGCCCGTCGGCGTCGCGCGTCTCGCCGATGCGGAAGGCGTAATGGGTGAGGGCGTCGGGCGCGAACGGCGAGGGGATGCGCTGACCATCGAGCGACAGCACGTCGTCGAGGTAAAGGTCCGGAAGGGGGCCGGGTGCGGCCCAGCGGAAGGGCCCGCCGGCCGGCAGGCGCCGCCGGGCGACGACTTCTTCTCGCGGGCCTCCCCGAACGCTCCACGACACGTTCGAGAGCGTCTCCGTAAGCTGGACCGGGTGCTGGCCGACGTCGAAGCGGCCCGCGCGGAGGAGCGTCAGGCGCGTGTAGACCTCGGCACTGTAGACGCCGACGCGTGCGGCGAGGGCCTGACGGCGGGCGAGGACGCGCCGCCACAGGCGCTCGCCGGGCGGCTCGGTCGTGATGACGGCTTCGCCGAACGTCGCCGGCTCGGGCGTGAGGCGAACCGTTCGGCGCGCGACGCCGCCCTGCACGTCGGGCAGAGTTACTTCCGTCTGGGCCGTCGCGTAGCCGACGAAACGCACGACGACGGTGGCGGGCAGGTCCGGGAGGGCGAGGCGGAACGTGCCGTCGTCGGCCGCACTCGTGCCGCCGGCGCCGCCGAGCAGAAAGGCCGTCGCGCCCGGCAGGGGGGTGCCGGTCTCGGCATCGACGGCGGTCCCGGAAAACACGGCCGTCTGGGCGTGCGCCGCGCCGGTGAGCAGGAGAACGAAAACGGCGAGGCGGAGCACGGCGGGGCGGGGAGCGTGGCGGGACAACGCCGCGCCGCGGGGCTTCGTGCCGACGGACTACTCGGCGCGGGCCGTGACGGTTAGGGCTGGGAGGCCGTGCGAGCCGGTCGCGACGAGGCGGTCGCCGGGGCGGACGGGGCCGACGCCCGCCGGGGTGCCTGTGTAAATCAGGTCGCCGGGTTCGAGCGTGAACACGGACGAGAGGAAGGCGACGAGGCGGGCGACGGGCGTGAGCATATCGGCCGTCGTCCCGTCCTGCCGCGTCTCGCCGTTGACCGTCAGGGCGATCCGGACCGTCTGCGGGTCCTGCACCTGCGCGGCATCGAGGAGCGGCCCGAGCGGGGCGAAGGTGTCGAAACCTTTGGCGATGCTCCACGGGCCTTTGTTCGCCTTGGCCTCGGCCTGGAGGTCGCGGGCCGTCAGGTCGAGCCCGAGCGCATACGCGGCGACGTGGCCGAGCGCGTCGGTCTCGGCGATGTGACGGCCTCCAGTCCCGATGACAGCCACGAGTTCAAGCTCGTGGTGGACGTCGTGGGACTGGCGGGGGAGGACGATCTCGCCACCGTCTGCGACGAGGGCCGTCGTGGGCTTGAGGAAAACGACGGGGTCCGGGATCGCCTCGGGAGCCGGGACGGCCACGTCGCCCATCTCGCGAACGTGCTCGGCATAGTTGCGCCCGATGCACAGAATCTTGCCGGTGCGGACGGTGCGGCCGTCGGGGAGGGTGAGCATCATCGGGGTGAGGCGCTGGGAGGCGTACGGCGGGGCTGTGTTGCGCTAAACAGGGTCTGCGTCGTCCGGGATGGAGTCTGCGTCATGTAAAACGGGGCTTGCGTTGCGCCGAGCAAGGTCTGCGTCGTGCCGGACAAGGCTTGCGTTATGCAGAACAAGGTCTGCGTTGTGCCAAACAAGGTCTGCGTACTGCCGGATAGGGGCTGCGTCGTGCCGGAGTCAGGCGTGCTCTTTGACGGCGACGAAGCGGAGGCGCGGGTAGTCCTCCTGGGCGCGGTCGAGCCAGAAAGCGGACTCGGCGAGAAAGACGAGGTCGCCGTCAGCGTCGCGGGCGAGGCGGCGGCGCTCGACGCGCGCCATCGCGTCGAGGTCCTCCTGCTCGCCCAAGACCCAGCGGGCGAGCGTCCACGGCTGGGCGTCGAAGATCACCTCGACGCCGTACTCGGCGGCGAGGCGGGCGGCGACGACCTCGAACTGGAGCGGACCGACGGCGGCGAGCAGCAGGTCGTTGTTGCCGAGCGGGCGCAGGCGCTGGATCGCGCCCTCCTCCGTCAGGTGCTGGATGCCCTTTTCCATCGGCTTCGCCTTGAGGGCACTGTCGACGCGGGCGCGGCGGAAGTGCTCGGGCGCGAAGCTGGGGATACCCGTGAAGCGCAACGGCTCGCCCTCCGTCAGCGTGTCGCCGATGCGAATCGTGCCGTGGTTGGGGACGCCGATGATGTCGCCGGGGAAGGCCTCGTCCACGCCGGCGCGCTTTCGCGCCTGGAAGAGCATGGCGTTGCCGACGCGGAGGTCGCGCTCGCCGCGCTGGAGGCGGACCTTGAGGCCGCGCTCGAAGCGGCCCGAGACGATGCGCACGAAGGCGACGCGGTCGCGGTGCGCAGGGTCCATGTTGGCCTGGATCTTGAAAACCAGGCCCGTGAAGGCGGGCTCGTCCGGGTCGACCGTCCGGTCCGTCGCGGCGCGGGGCTGCGGGGGCGGGGCGATCTCGACAAAGGTGTCTAGCATCGCCTCGACGCCGAGTCCGCCGCGGGCGATGCCGAAAAAGACCGGCGTGAGCGTGCCGGCGCGGTAGGCGTCGAGCGAGAACGGCGTGCCGGCGCCGTCGAGCAGGTCAATGTCGGCCCGGAACTCCTCGGCCTGACGGCCGAGGAGGGCGTCGAGTTTGGGGTCGTCCGGGCCCGAGACGTCGATGGGCTCGCCGGCCATGCCGCCGGGGACGAGCGGGACGAACTGACGCTGCGCGATGAGGTAGATGCCACGGAGGCGCCCGCCCGTGCCGACGGGCCACGCCATCGGCGTCGCGGCGATGCCGAGGCTTTCCTCGATGTCCTGGAGCAGGTCGAACGGGTCGCGG
>DASVSE010000379.1:0-4100 GCA_036388235.1 Rubricoccaceae bacterium
TGCCTCGTCAAGGCCGGCACGCCCATGATGGACCGCGCGACGAACGCGCCGGTCCTCAACGACGACGGGACGCCCAAGATCAGCTACTTCCCCAAACTCATGCCGAGCTGCGCGCTCGACATGACCGACGGGATGGTGATCCACACGCAGAACGACGACGTGGCCGTCGCCGAGGCGCAGGCGGAGAACCTCGAACTGTTGCTCGTCAACCACCCGCTCGACTGCCCGATCTGCGACCAGGCAGGCCACTGCCCGCTCCAGATCCAGGCCTACAAGTACGGGCCCGAGGGCAGCCGCTTCGAGTTCGAGAAGGTCCACAAGCCCAAGCGCGTCCAGCTCGGGCCCAACGTGGTCCTCGACGCCGAGCGGTGCATCAACTGCACGCGCTGCACGCGCTTCACCGAGGAGGTCACGGGCACGCACCAGCTCACGATCGTCAACCGCGGCGACCGCAACCACCCGATGACGGCGCCGGGCGAGACGTTCGACGACCCGTACTCGATGTGCACGACGGACATCTGCCCGGTCGGCGCGCTCACGGAGGACTACTTCCGCTTCAAGGCGCGGGTGTGGGAGATGTCGCGCACGCCGACCATCTCGGACTTCGGCGGCGTCGGCATCAACGTCGACGTGTGGGTGCGCGACAACAAGGTCGTCCGCATCACGCCGCGCGAGAACCTCGACGTGAACCAGTACTGGATGCCCGACGCGGCGCGGCTCGTCTACGACGCCTACAACCAGGACCGCCTCTCGGGCGCGCGCGTGAACGGCCGCCCGGTGGCATGGCCCGACGCCACTGCCGAGGCGGCGCGCCTGCTCGCCGAGGCGGGCTCGGACGTGCTGTTCGTCGGCTCGCCGTACGCGACGGTCGAGGACAACTACCTGCTCGCGCGGCTCGCCGAGGCGGTCGGCGCTGCGGCTCCGCGGTACATCTCGCGCGTCGGCATGGCCGCAGGCGACGGCTTCCTGGTCTCGTCGGACCCCGCGCCGAACACAGCGGGCGTCGAGCGGCTGGGCTTCGAGCCCGTCGACGCGGCCCTCTTCGCGAGCCAGGCCGCAGCCGCGCGCCTCGTCTACGTTCTCCACGACGACCTCGCGGCCGTCGGCCTGAGCGCGGGCACGACACCCGTCGTGCTCCACGCGACGCACACGACCAACGCGATGATCGCCAGCGCCGCCGTCGTCCTCCCGATCACGTCGTCGGTCGAGACCGTCGGGACGTTCGTCAACGAGACCGGTCGGGCGCAGCTGCTCCGGCCCGCCAAGACCATCGCGTCCGTCAACCGCTCGCTCACGATGGCGATGGGCGTCGGGCAGAGCCGGCAGGACCGCCAGGGCACGCCCTTCGACCGCTGGCACGACGAAGACAACAAGGTCGACGCGCTCCCCGGCTGGGCCGTCCTGCCGGACATCGCCGCGAGCCTCGGTCATGCGATGACCTACAAGGGCCCCGCGGCCGTCATGGCCGAGGTCGCCCAGATGCCCGCCTTCGCCGGCGCGACGCACGACGCGATGGGCCTGCTCGGCGTCGCCCTCGAAACCGCGCCCGCCGAAGCGGTCTAGCGCCCGGATGGGGGAGGGCGGCCCGGCTGCTCGCCTCCATCCACGATTCCCGATCCCCTCCGAATGAACGCCCTCGCCGCCTTCTGGGAGATCATCGACCTGCCGGTCGTGATCTTTCTGATGCTCAACGTCTTCCTCGTCACCGCATCGCTGCTCGTCTACGCCGAGCGCAAGGTGTCCGCGTTCATCCAGGAGCGCAACGGGCCGGACCGCGTCGGGCCGCGCGGCCTGCTGCAGTCCTTCGCGGACGTGTTCAAGCTGCTCTTCAAAGAGGACATCGTCCCGGCCGCGGGCAACAAGTTTATCCACTCGCTCGCGCCGACTCTGATGGTCGTCATCGCGATGAGCACGGGCAGCCTGCTTCCGTGGGCGCGCACGCCCGGTGGCGACGCGCTCGCCATCGCGGACATCGGGGTCGGCCTGCTCGTCGTCCTCGCGATGACGTCGGTCTCGGTCTACGGCGTGACGCTCGCCGGGTGGTCCTCGAACTCGAAGTACGCCCTCCTCGGCGGGCTTCGGTCGTCGGCGCAGATGATCTCGTACGAGCTCGCGATGGGCGCGGCGGCGCTGTCGGTCGTGCTCCTGACGGGCAGCCTGCGGCTGTTCGACATCGTCGAGGCGCAGAACCACCTGGGCAGCTTCCTCGGCTGGAACATCTTCCGCAACCCGGTCGGCTTCGTCATCTTTACGGTCTGCGCGCTCGCCGAGACCAACCGCGCGCCGTTCGACCTGCCGGAGGCCGAGCAGGAACTCGTGGCGGGCTACCACACCGAGTACTCGGGCATGAAGTTCGGGATGTTCTTCCTCGCCGAGTACGTCAACCTGTGGATCGCGAGCCTCGTCATCGTGACGCTGTTCCTCGGCGGCTACCTCATCCCGGGCGAGGTCTGGTTCGGCCCCGCCCTCGCGCCCGCCCTGCTGACGGTCCTGCAGGTCGGCGTCTTCCTGGCGAAGGTGTCCTTTATCGCCTTCTGCTTTATCTGGATCCGTTGGACGCTGCCGCGCTTCAAGTACAACCAGCTCATGACGCTGGGCTGGAAGTACATGCTGCCGATCGCGATCGCCAACATCGTCGTGATCGCCGCCCTCGTCGCCGGGTATACGTTGCTCACCCAGTAGGCGGGAATGGGGCGCCACGGCGCTCCATAGCGTCGCCGGCGTAGATTCGCCCGTTCCTTGTCCGGGTGATGCCCCCCGTGCCTTCCCCTCCCGAGACGCCCGCTCGCCCAGACGAGGCGTCCGCTTCCCCTGAGCCCGGTGCACCGCTCGTGCCCCGCCCGGCGGGCTGGGCGGCGCGACGCCACCTCATGACAGGTGCCGCAGCGGCGGCGGCCCTCGTCGTCGCACTGTGGATGCTGCTGCCCGGCGATGCTGCGCCGGCCGATGTCCCCGAGGAGGAGACGTCTGCCGCCGAGCGCGCCCAGTGGGCAGCGATGATGCGCCGCGCCCCGCGCCCCCTCGGGCGGGGCGGCGTCCGCGACACCCTGGGGCCCGGCGACGCCGAAGGTCCCGACGGCCGCTTTACAGACTTCTACGCCTTCACGGCCCGCGACACGGCGGCGTTCTCGGTCGTCGTCGCCTCGGCTGACTTTGCGCCCGATCTGTCGGTCCGACGCCCCGACGGCGTGACCGTAGCGGCCTCGACGCTGCTTCGGACCTCCTCGCGCGCCGAGGTGCCGGACCTGCGCGGGCCGGGCCGCTTCGAGATCATCGTGACCTCGCGCGATCCCGGCGCGTCGGGTGTGTACGAGCTCACGGCTGGCGCCTCGACGGCTGCAGACACGCTGTACGTGGGGGACGACGCGCGCGGCGACACGCTCGGCCTCGGCGCGGGGGCGATGCGTGCGGGGCGGTTCGAGCGCGTTTACAGCATCGTCGCGCCGTCGGATGCGCCGGTCGTCGTCAGCGTGGTCTCAGCGGACTTTGTGCCCCGCATCTCGCTCATCGGCCCGACGGGCGAGGTGGAGAGCGACGCCCGCACCATCGAGCGCGTCGCCGGCGACAGTCTTCAGGGCATTCTGCTGCGTTACATCCCGGGCTGGGACGCGCCGTACCGCCTCATCGTCACCTCGGAGCGCCCGGGCGCGCGCGGCACGTTCGCCGTCGAGGCACGCCCGCTGCCCCTCCGGACGATCGCCGCGGACGGGCGGGGCCTCTCGGGCATGCTCGGCGACGACTCGTGGCTCGACGGGTACCGCTACGTGGACACGTACCGCTTCACCGTCCGCGACGGGATGCGCACAGCCGTCCAGGTGACGTCGGACGAGGTCCCGCCCGCCTTTCGCGTCATCCGGCTCGACCGCCGCGACGAGCGTCAGGCCGCAGGCGACCTCAACCCGCGGGGCGCACGGTCGGTCGGGACCGAGGGGGTGCTTCCAGCAGGCGACTACGTGCTCGAAGTGACTTCGGGCGGGACGCCGAGCGACACGACGCGGGCGACCGGCGGGCGCTACGCCCTGACGGTCCGCCAGACGCCGATTGCGCCCCCGCCGCGTCCCGCTCCACGGCCCGCCCCGAGGCCCACGCCACGCCCCGAA
>DASVSE010000380.1:0-1718 GCA_036388235.1 Rubricoccaceae bacterium
CGGCCCGCATTGCCCTTCGCGTGCCCGGACCGATCCGCGCGGTTTCCAGCCCGCCGCCGGTGCATATTCGGCGCTCCTGTCTCCAGCGCCCATGCCCGCCCTCCGCGTCCTCCACGTCGCCGCCGAGTGCGCGCCCTTCGCCAAAGTCGGCGGCCTCGCCGACGTCGTCGGCGCCCTCCCGCTTGCCCTCGCCGATGAGGGCGTCGAGGCCAGCGTCGTCATGCCGCTCTACGGCGGGCCTGGCGGCGCCGTCGCGCACCGTGCGGCTCCCCTCACGCTCGTCGGGGCGTCCACGGCGCGCCTCGGCGACAGCGCGTTCCCCGCCCGCATCTGGCGCTCGGACCTTCTCGGCGTGCCCGTCTTCTTCGTCGACGAGCCCGTCCACTTCGGCGACGCCGGCGTCTACTTCCGCGCCGCCGACGGCCTCCCGTTCGCGCATGGCGCCGAGCGCTTCGTCGTCTTCCAACTCGCCGTCCTCGACTGGCTGAGTTCGGGCGCCCTACCCGTCGATGCGCTCCACCTGCACGACAACCACACCGCGCTCATTCCCGCGCTCCAGCGCGATGCCCGCGCCGAGACGGCCGTCTGCTCCCTCCCAACCGTCTTTACCGTCCACTCCGCCGACCACCAGGGCGAGGTCTCGGCCGACCTCTGGGACCGACTCGGCCTTCCGACGCACGACCCGTGGCGCCGCGAGCGCGGCGAGATCAACGCGATGCAGGCGGCCATCGACCTTGCCAGCGCCGTCACGACCGTCAGCCCCGGCTACGCCCGCGAACTCTCGGCCGACGACACCGTCGCGCACGGCCTCGCCGCGGCCTTCCGCTTTGCCGGCGACCGCTTCTCGGGCGTCCTCAACGGCATCGACCCGGCCGTCTGGAACCCCGCGATCGACCCGCACCTCCCGCACACCTACACCGCGGATGATCTAACCGGCAAGGCCGCGACCAAGGCCGCCGTCTGCGCCGAGCTCAACCTCGACGCTACGCGCCCGCTCGTCGCCTTCGTCGGCCGCCTCATGCCCGAGAAAGGAGTCGAGGTCCTGCTGCCGGGCCTCGACACGCTCGTCCGCACGACTGACGCCTCGGTCGCGCTCCTCGGCACGGGCGATCCCGAGCACGAGGCTGCCGTCCGCGGCCTCTCGGGAATGCTTGCGGCCGACGGATACGCCGGGCGCCTCGCCGCCGTCGTCGCCTTCGACGAGCGCCTCGCCCACCGCCTCTACGCCGCCGCGGACGTCTTCGCGATGCCCTCGCGCAGCGAGCCCTGCGGGCTCGGACAGATGTACGCCATGGCCTACGGGACGCCGCCCGTCGTCCACGCCACAGGCGGCCTCCGCGATACCGTCCGGGCGTGGGACGGGACGACCGGGACCGGCTTCTGCTTCGACCGCTTCACGCCCGAGGCGTTTGTCGCCGCTCTCCGCGATGCCCTCGCCGTCTACCACACCGACGCCTGGGCCCGCCTCCAGCGCGCCGCCATGTCCGCCGACTTCTCGTGGAACGCCTCGGCCCGCCTCTACGCCGGGCTGTACCGCGCGCTCTCCGCTCGCTGACCACCTCGGAACGCCCGCCCCTCCACCCCTCGACCCCTCCCGCCCATGCGCGACACGCTCGCCGTCATCCTCGGCGGAGGCGCCGGCACCCGGCTCCACCCGCTGACGGAGCACCGCTCCAAGCCCGCCGTCCCGCTCGCGGGCAAGTACCGCCTCATCGACA